>JAHFUH010000094.1 GCA_023265215.1 Acidobacteriota bacterium | reverse complement strand
GATTTTTTTCGAGGCTTAAAGGGGCCGTGACTATCCTGATCCAACAGGCTACGAACAAGCGCGCTGCCGCGTGACATTCACCGGCATTTCGTTGTTATAGGCCATAGGCCGTGGGTTTAGCTGGTACTAAGGGCTTGGTAATGAATAAAGGTTGCATTTTAGCGCGAGCACCGGACGGGCAGATGCAAGGCGCCACGACGCAGGTCCGCTGGCTTTGTTGCTCGCTCGTTACATGCAGCCCAGCATGGCTGAGCCTCCGGGATCAGTTCTCGTCGCTCGCGCCTAGCCAGCGGGCCAGCGGGCCTGCAGCAAAATGTAACCTTTATTCATTACCAGGCCCTAAGGCTCGAAAACTCGAAGACTCTGATCCGATTTCGGCTTACAATGGTTTCAATTAAGCGGAGGGTTTGTATGGAACAGCAGAATAGACCGGATTACGGAAAGCTCATTCTTATACCGGCGTTGATCACTCTCGGAATTACATTGCTGCGTCTCGGTGGAGAATTCATGGACCTTCCGTCGTGGCTGGCCAGCAAGAAGGCTGGAGGCCCCGGCGCACTCATTGGCATCAGTTGGCTTCCGCCAATTCTCGGAATTTATTTTGCTGTAAAGCTGAAAGGCGTTCCAGGAAAGCCCTGGTGGAATCTTCTCAAAACTCTCTTCTTATACGGATTAGCGGCTCGCATTCCCGTTATCATAATCATGGGATTGGCCATTTACGGAAACTGGAGCACTCACTACAGTACATTCCCTGGGAGTTTATCGGTGGCCACTCACGCCAGGAAGTTTTTGCTCGGAGGCGTGATGACCCAGCTTGTCTGGTGGGTGCTGATCTGGACCGTCGGTTCCGGCATGCTGACGGGATCCATCGCCTCGTTTATCCGCTCCCGGCGACCTGCCAATAGGAACGCATCAAAAATGTAGATTGCGATGAAATTCGATGGACTGCTGAAATGCTCGCGCTATATATTTTTCAGCAATGATATTTTTTCTGCAACGGGTATTGGTTCTGCTCCTTCCTGTTCGCTAACGATGGCAACATTTTTTATTCGGGAATTTGATGAAATAAGCAGATCCTCATCAATATCCAGGAATAGATCAACCTTCACATCCAGCCGGGATCTGGTTTTCCCAAGAAACTTCCCGACCATCATGCAGGAGACATTAACGGAGTAGGAGTTGCCGCCATCAGAAGCTAAAGGAGATGTGATTACCTTGGATACCAGATATGAAGGAGAGTGGGGTTTTTCCTGACTGATTTGCTTTACAGCTGCATCCAGGATCATGCCGCTAAGCTTCTTTTCAAAGGCCTTTCTATCCAAAGAAATCAGATGCTCGGATTCTTGAACAGAACAAAGATTGATCTGGCCTTGGGCCCATCCATCCATGCCGGACCTTGTCTTCAGTCGGTACCAATGCCCCTTTCCAGGGACGTTAATTTCCTCCAGCACCCACACCACTGTGTTCATCGGAAGAGTCTTGATTTCACTTTTGGACACACCAGGTTCTGTGAATAATTTAATCCCTTCTGTCGCGGACACCTTTGCCGGAAGACCGGTGTGAGCTTCATGAATTGCCGCATCTTTTTGGGCAGACTTTGTCTCCTTATCATCCTGCACAGTTCGAGAACAGCCACCCGTCAGTAGAAACAGGGACATCAGAGAAATCAAGATTGGCGCTCGATTCGTCTTTGGCTGGCAATTCCCGCAAATATTCTGGTCCGATTTGCTCATGTTCAATTACCTCCAGCGGGTTAACAAATATTCTTTCCGCTATACAGAACGCCAGAAACGAATGCTCATCTAATGGTATTTAGTTGCTTATCGGAAGGGATTCCCGGATTGTGGCGATTATACTCATCATTTAAAATCAAAATTACTATACCTCTGTCTATGCAGAAGGCAGTGTATTGGGATTCTTCCTGTTTTTCCTTTGCTTGAGAACTTTGCCTCCAATCAGAAATATTCCAGAAC
The DNA here is from genome assembly GCA_023265215.1 of Acidobacteriota bacterium. Taxonomy (GTDB): domain Bacteria; phylum Acidobacteriota; class UBA6911; order UBA6911; family UBA6911; genus UBA6911. The sequence continues at coordinate 10,807 of JAHFUH010000094.1, read as the reverse complement.
CTACTAATAGCAGCGATGCGGGTTCCGGAGTTGCCGTCGGTCCGATGAAGTCCTGGTTCTGCGCTCCAAGGCCTGTGCCCCAGTTGGCGGTTTCCAGCCAGAGCGCATCATAGCCGGACAGGGTATCGTATTGAGGGATGCTGTTCAGATAACTCGTAGCAAATCCCATGACCCGGCCATCAAAGTTCGTGAAATAAATATTTCCGTCTCCAGTTTTAAATGACGGCGCACCAGCGGCCCCGGAATTCCCTTCATAAAGAACTTCCCAAATAGACAGCTGAAGTCCTGCTTCACGATATTGTTTGTCCGCTAGTCCCGCACCATCATTGCGATACGTATTGTAAAGAAAGGCGGCTGCTTCACCTGCATATGGATTGTTGGACCACGGAAATGATCCCGGGTTGGACATTCCGTTTGCTGCCGTATTTTCCTGTGTCCAATTCCCCATGGATTCGAGCTGCACTTCCGGGTTTGCCCCGCTGTAGATGTCGTGGAGCAAATCCACACAATAAGTGTCGAACGACTGACCTTTCTGGAGATAGGGAGCGAGACCATTATCGACAACAGTTGCAATCCCTTTACCTGCGTAGACGGATTCAGTCAGCCAGCCTTCTGAACCGCGATATACATGCAATGTCCCGATTTGAAGACGAGAAAAGTCGAAATTGAACGTAATCTGGCTGGCCTGTGCGGAAATGCTTGTCAGTAATATGCTCCCGAGCAAGAACAGCCGAGACATTCTCATGCAAGCCTCCCAAAAAACCCAAACGCCACGGATTATCACGGATTCAAATAGATTTTTATAAGTCCTTGAAATTCTTGGCGTTTTGGCTTCTTACTCACTCTTAACTTGTATAACTTAACAACGATCGGCTAATCGCGGGATTCTCATTAATGATCCGTTCCAGTAATTGAGTAAAAAAGGGGTATTTTGAGGCGGCCATCACAACGATGACCTCGGAATGCTGCGATAAAGGTTTGTGAAAAGAGACCCGATAAAGAACCAACGGATACTCCATGGGCATAGCGATCAGACAACAACAAGGATTCAGTCTCATTGAAGCAATGATAGTCATTGCCGTTGCGTCAGTCCTTATGGTTATGGCAATTCCAATGTATCGGACGACCATGGATCGGTCCAATGCGGATGGCGCAGCGCAGCTGATTGCGCAGGAATTGAGCCTTGCGCGCGCCCTCGCTGTATCAACCCACGCCAACATCCTTGTTCAGTTTGCCTCGAACTCTGTAGTCGTGGCCCCGGGAACGGGATCCATTCGCGGCCCGTTTCCACTCCCCGGCAAAACACAATTCCTGGCCCTGAATCCGATGTCGGATACTCCCGATAACCTCGGATCCACGGTTCTTGGGTCCGGAGGCAACACTCAAATTACGTTTTTGGACAATGGCGCCGCTGCTACGGATGATACGGGTGCAACGCTCTGCAGCGGAACTGTTTTTATCCAAAACGCTGACGGCGATCCGGCGACAACTCGGGCAGTGACGCTTCTGGGCGGCACCGGAAGGGTTCGGATCTGGCGATACGATCCCAATTCAATCTCCTGGAAATGAGGATTCCGTGGATTCAAAATCGCACGCAAAAGACTCACAAGAGGGATTTACGCTGGTCGAGACTCTGATCGCCATTGTTATTATGGCGGGAGCGTTCATTGCGATCGCCGGCGCGATTCCTCTGGCGGCGATGATCCATCGTGGCGCACTCGAGCGGGAACAGGCTCTCTCGCTTGCACAATACCAGATGGAGTATTTCTTGACTAATCCCGGGCCTTTAGCTGGCGATACCGGGACCAGGGATTCTTTCGTGAATGCCGGTCAATTTCCGCTGGGATTTACGGGTGCATATAATGCTTACAGTTTTGCCGCGGGATCCGGACTTACCCTCATTGTTGTGCAGGTGACTCCGCCCCATGCATCAAAGGTGGAAATCAGTGCTATTGACACGACTTTTTCCAATCTCGTGCCCTGACGCCGGGAACGCTACTGACCGACGGCGGTTTGCGAATTTGCGCGATCAAAGAGGCTTTTCTCTGATAGAGCTTCTTATCGGATCCGTCGTTCTTGTCATCGTCATGGGCGCCGTAGTCAGTGTGATCCAGGTCAGCCAGTCCTTGCACTCAAAAACCCAGCAGGGACTTGAACTGGAACAGAATGTACGTTCCGCCCTTAATTTTATGTGCCGGGAATTGATCAATGCGGGGTCTGGAGTTCCCTATCTTACAACCTTGAACGGCAGCCCCCCGATTCTCGCTCCGGCTGGAGCATTGCTGGGACCGCTGGGAGGAGCGATCAGCGCCGGTTCCATCCATTTCGTAACGCCATGCGACCAGACAGGCAGCACAGTCACCAAAGATGGCGAGGGAAGTAACCTGACCGCGGCTATTAGAACGGACATGCTTGTGTTTCTTGGCGGCGCGGGAGACGCCGGCTTTGTGAAACAGGATGCCCCCGGCCCATCATCCAACTACGGTGAAATTGTTTATGTGATGGACCGCAGTCTCTACGCCCGGGGAATGGTTGTGCTGATCAGCAATGGCTTCCAGGTTTCTCTTGGGCAGATAACGCAGGTTCAAAACGATAGTGGGCTTGTTTTTGCAAACGGCACCGATCCTTTGCTTCTTAATCCAGGAAGCACTGCAGAGGTTCCGAACCCGAACATGACGGCGGCTCAGCAAATGGGCGGAGGGCCTCCGGCAATGGTCTATCCGCTGGCGTCCATTACCTATTTTATCGATTCGGACACAAGCCCGGCGCATCCGTCGATCAAGCGCCTTGCAAACAGTAACGCGGGAGCGGCGGGAGCGGTGGCGGTAGCGGATGATATTGAGAATTTTCAAGTCTCATATCTTGTGGATGATGATGCGAATGCTACAACTCCGGCGGTAGAGATTGCGAGCCCTTCCGCAGACCAGCTGGCGCTCATTCGCGGCGTCAATGTTTCAATCACAGGGCGCTCTCAATCAAAAACGGGAGACACTTCGTGGCCGGACAAGCACAGCCGGCTGACTCTTAGCCAAACAGTATTTTTCCGTAACAACATACGCCGATGAGAGACAAGCTTCGTCACTTGGTTGATGGGATCGCAGCGCGCGGACGCGATGAATCCGGAGTTGCGGTGGTTATGGTGCTCCTTGTGAGCGTCCTCCTGCTTGGCCTCGGTCTTGCGCTGAGCACCAATTCGATGATCGAATTGGATATCTCTTCCAGCCATCAGCGGGAAATGCTTGCGTTTTATGCCGCGGAGACAGGTCTGGAGCGCGGGATCGATGGATTTCGCACCAACTATACGACCGCCACTCTGCCGGCGGATGGAGCTGTGCTTTTCAACCAGACCAGCGTGGCTTATTCGGGCAGCAATCAGACATCCGATTACACGGTAACGGTGGCACGTCGCGATGCTCCAGCCAGTTCTCCCCTGTCGCCATATCCTATCCACTACTCCATCAAAAGCGTAGGCCGCCAGGTCCCATCGAATGCGCTGATCCAGCCGTCCGCCGTTACTCTCGTTCAAACGTTGTGCGTGACGCCCCGCACGCTGGCCAATTACACGCTTTTCTATGATCAATTCGATTACGATCTCGCCTTCCAGTCCACATTCCGTTTATCGGGCAGGCTTGCAGTCAACGATACGCGCGGTGTGAACACATACCTCGGCACAACGATCAACGGCGATTTCTATTCTGCCGGCCCTATTGCCAGGGGCGGTCCGTATGGTGTTCCCAAGGTTTCCGGGAATATCGTCGAGAACGGCGGGAGAGTGAATTTCCCGGCAACGATAGACCCGTTCTCAAGCGGCGCGACGAATGCCTACAAATTCAACGGAACAACGAGGATCATTTTTCAGTCCGACGGATCCATCATCGTTCACAACAATGCGCTCTCGGGCAGCCCGAGAACCATGAGTATTCCGAGCAACGGGATTATTGCGGTGACCGGCGATGCAATTGTTGAAGGAACCGTTCACGGGCGCTGCACAGTGACGGCTACCGGCGATGCTTTATTAAATGGAGATGTGCGCTATGCCGACCAATCGCCCAGTTCCTCCGACACTCTCGCGGTGGTCGCTCAAGGAGATGTGATTGAGCCCGAATATCGATATACGGGAGTAACCGGCTCGACCTTGAAGGATTTCGATGCCCAATGGAATGGCGGGCATTGGGAGGCGGACGGAATCAGCAATGGCACCTGGGGCGCCAAGCTGCCCGCGGATTTTCGTATTGATGGAACCCTCATCTCACTGACAGGAAGCTCCCCTCTGGTTATCAATCCGGGTGGCCGCGATCCAGGCAATTTGTATGTATACGGAAACAGCATCGCCAAGATAGCATCGGTTACTGTATATATGAACGGCGATACAATTTCCCGTGGACTCAATGAGATCTATACCGAGAACAAGAAACTCGATTTGCTTCCCCCACCGGGATTCCCGCTAGACACGCGCGTGCTGCCCACTTTCTTCTCATTCCGCGAAGTTCGCACCGCCATCCGGTAACTGCCGGCCGCAATAAAGCTGTTCGTTGATTGCCATCACTTTAGAATTTCAGAGAACTGTCAAAATGAACGCCATATGAATTGTCTGCATTCGATGGGGGCCTGCATGAAGAGATCATTTCGACAGAACAATAATTCGAAACCGTTTTGGACAGCAAAACTGCTTATCATTGCCGCATTTATTGCAGTATTTTATTCCACGCCGTCCACGGCTTTCCTGGGAATGGCACAACAATCTTCAGCGGGTTCTGCAGATCCATTGATTGTTGAGACGAATCTGAAAGTCGCCCGTAAGGGACACACGGCGACACAGTTGAATGATGGCAGATTTCTGATTGCCGGTGGAGAAAATGGTTCGGGGCCAGTTTCCGGTACGGAGATTTTAGATCCGGCCGCAGCCATGTTTTCTTCGGGGCCAGGTATGGGCGCCATGCGGGCAGGCCACACGGCCCTCCTGCCGGGCGATGGACGCGTGGTGATTGCAGGCGGACAAGCGGGAGGCCAGCGCTTAACTTCTACGGAACTTTTCGACCCGGCATCGAATTCCATCCACAGCGGGCCTTCGATGGTTCAAGGGCGCGCCGGGCACACGGGCCTGGTTCTTCCCGATGGGCGATATCTGCTGGTTGGAGGCGATGACCTCGGAACGGCAGAGATTTATGATCCTGCGGCGCAATCCTTTGCCCCCCTTGCGAATCGTCTCCGTACACCTAGATCTTCGCATTCAATGGCACTGTTGCAAAATGGTCAGGTCCTGATTGCAGGCGGCCTGGGCATCAGCGGGCAAGCGCTCACAACGGCTGAGATCTTCGACCCTGCGACGTTGACCTTCTCTCCGGTTGCAAGTCCGATGCAATCTCCCCGCATAAACCCGACGATGCGCGTTTTGCCGGACGGCAAAGTTCAGGTGATTGGCGGCGATGATGAAAGCACGATGGAGATGTACAACGCCGACGGTTGCCGGATCCTTCAACTTTACCGTTCAGGTGGTGGATTATCGCGGTAACAGCGCGGGCACAGTAGCGAGAGGCTGCGGCGCGATTCTGATTTAGCAGGAGAGCATGTTCGTTATCTGGGGCGGCAATCCGACGATTCCTGCAGGCCAGCCGGCGAATGTCACAATTGGGCAGGATTACCCCTTCTGGGGCGCCCAGTGGGCTAAGCAGGTGTTGGGCGGGAACTGGACAGCCAACCCAAGCTTCAAAGGTTATGCGGATAGCGCAGACCTGGTGAAAAAGGTCTGGACCACACGCCCCGGCAACAGCTGCAATCCGCCGGACTCTGTCGGAAGCTATATCGGCGTGATTATTACGACGCAGACGACAAAGCAGGGGAGCACTATCAGCGGGAATATCGCTAAAATCGGGATTCTGAAGGTGGACGATCCGAGTGCATACGGACCCAACCCCGGGCATGACGGTTCCGGTGTTTTGGTTGCAATCGTCCCATAACTGAGCTTGGAGATATCGTACCAGTCCTCTTCCTGATTAGCCATATGGGAAGTAGCTGCTACTGCTGCTTCCCATATGGCTTCTGCTTTAAATAGATGAGTTGCCAATGAGTTCAAATGTAATAGGACATTGCATGGGTTAATGTAGACGCGGCGTCTCGCCGCGTCTACATTAACCAAAAAGGAAGGTGCCGCGCCTTCAGCGCTCGTGAAACTTCGATCCTATTCCCGGCCTGACGGCCGGGCCTATTTATTGCCGGCCCTTCGGGCCTCATCCACGATGCGCAATTATTTAAGATGCAATATAAAGCGATTGTTCTACAGGCGATTGAGAGACAATTGGATTCCATAACCGCGAATGCCCATATTTGCGAATCGCATCGAGCAGTGCACCCGCTGAGCCACTCTGACGGCTGGCCTATTTATTCCCGGCGCTTCGGGCTTCAACCATGATGGGTAATTATTTAAGAAGCAAAATATAGCGATTGTGCTACAGGCGATTGAGAGACAATTGGGCTCTATGGTCGCGAATGCCCATATTTTCGAATCGCATCGAGTAGTGCACCCGCTGAGCCACTTTTGGTGATGTAGTGAACGGCGCCGGCATCCCGCATAGCCTGAGATCTTTCAGCCTCATCGAACATGGACAATCCTATAATGCGGATTTCCGGATACTCGTTATGGATAATACGTGTGGCTTCCACACCATTGAGTTTTGGCATGCTCATGTCCATAAGAACCACATCCGGCAGCAGTCTGGCAGCTAACTCGACTGCTTCCTGACCATCTGCGGCTGAGCCGACAACCTCCATGTCCGGTTCATCGCTTAGCATATTTCCGATTCCCTGCCGAACAACGGCGTGATCATCGGCCAGAAGTATACGAATCTTCGGTCCCGGACCGGGGTGGTTTGATGGAACCAAATGAGCTTCCGGCAGCACAAGGACCTGCTGAGATTTTTGCTCCCTTGTTATGGACGGGGACACTGGTAAGGCCATTATGAAACGACTGCCTTGACCCGGCGCGCTCTGAATCTGCAAAGCGCCCCCCATCAGTTCCAAACGCTCACGAATGCTAAAGAGCCCAAACCCTATGCCTCCTCCACCGGCAGCAGGCATAGTGGCCGGATCAAAGCCGACTCCCGGATCGGATACAGTGACCTGCAGGTGATCATCAATGCGCCGCACATTGACGGTGGCCGAACTTGTATTGGCATGCTTGACGGTGTTGAACAAAAGCTCGCGGACTGAATCAAACAACAAAATCTTCATTTGTTCAGGGATCGATCCGTCTTCCTCCGTCTCCAGATCCACAAAGAGCCCATGTTTATCGGCCATTCGGCGAACCAGCCATTGAAGCCCCGCCTTGAGTCCGGCCTCGTGCAAAATTGGAGGGCTCAATTCAGCGGTAAGGTCGCGAGAAACGGCGATTGACTCATCAATCAGACTTTCCACTTCTTTAGTGGCTTGTTTCGTTAATTCATCTCCGCCTCTGCCGAGCATTGCCGCGCGAAATTTGGCCGCTACAAGCAATTGTTGAAGCTGGTCGTGCAGAATTTTCGCCAAACGACTCCGTTCGCGCTGCTCGGAAAGGGTGAGCTCTCCGGCAAGGGCCTGAAGCTGGGTTGCTCGCTTGGCTAGTTCCTGTGTTCTCTCCTGAATTTTCTGCTCCAGGATGGCATTGGCATTGCGCAGACTTTCCTCCGCCTGCTTCCGATCCGTGATGTCCGTAATAAATGAATAGTAATATAGCGGGAGCCCCTGGTCGTTTTTAATCATGTGGACCAAAAGTTCGATAGGCACCCGCGAGCCGTTTTTCTGGATGTATTCCTTTTCGTAGCGTGCGGGTTCGCCCGTGCTATAAAGCTCCTGAAGCTTGGTTTTCTCTATCGATCGCCATTGCAGGGGTGTTAAAACATTTGCCCAGTCCAGTGATTTAAGCTCTTCACGCGTGTAGCCGGTGAGGCGCTCGAAGGCTTTATTGATATACCCTAATCTTCCATCCGGGTAGCCTATTCCGAAAGGTTGCTCGGAACGTTCGAGCAGCTCGGACAAGAGCCGATTTTGCTCTGCTGTATGACGAAGCTGATCCTGGAGTCGCAGCGTTTCCAGGATGTGGCAGCATTGTGTGGAGACCCATTCAATAAGGCTAAACTGCTCGCTGGTCCATTCCTGCTTCTTGAAACTATAGATCGTAACTGCTCCGAAAACCACTCCGTTAACACGCAACGGGGAAGACAGCGCAGCATGGAGAGGCTCTGTGCCGACGATCTGGAGAAGTTTTAAGTCTGGACGCAGGGACGCATCGCTTAAACAGGCGGTGCGACCCTCTTGCATGACCAATCCGGGGAAAGAGTTCTCAATTGGCCAAGGTTTCAGTGTTTCATTTAAACCAGCCTGGGCGCGGATGAAAAGTTTGTCGGCTTTGCTTTCGCAGATGACCACGGCTGATGCACAGGAACCGAAAATGTCCTTTGCTGCGGCACAGATTTCTTTTAGCACCGATTCCTCGCTGCTGGATAATCGGGCTGCTTCCAGGAATTTTCGGAGCATGTCCTCACGTCCCGTCAGCTCAGAATTCAGCGATTGAATCTCTTCCGATTGTGATTGCAGTTCTTCATTCTGCTGCGCCAACTCTTCAGTCTGTTGGGAAAGCTCTTCGGCCTGCTGCGCGAGTTCTTCGTTTTTTCCGGCAAGTTCCTCGGCTTCCTGCTGTTTGGCCAAACCGAAAGCCTCAACCCAACGCGACCGGCGCAGGCGTTCGGCAACAATACATAGACTTAGATTGCACGCCGAGAAGATCGTCAGCGCTACTGCATCGCCGGGTGAATCAATGGCGAACTGTCCATAGGGAGGGATGAAATAATAAAGCACCGCAAGCGCGGATAACAATGCGGTTACAATCCCCGGGCCACCGCCCGATACCACCGCAACCAACAGCACGGCGGGATAGTAAGTGATAAATAAAGGCATGGGCCCCAATTTCAGTAGCCATGTTCGCAAAATTGACGCCAGTATGACGGCCATCACAGCGAATAAATATCGCGCGGCAATTATTTTCCAGTTGGTATCTTCTAAAGAAGGCGCGACGATTGGCTCACCGGATCCGCCGCTGCGAGTCAAAATCAGGGCAGCTATTGTCAGCAAGATCAGTGATAAAGGGATTCCCAGTGCAATTGTCCATGTCGTCCACCGGGCGCTTGACGCGGAGGCTTTCTGCTGCGATTGAAGCAATTCTTGCTCGCGCTCCTGCATCCGAGAGACCAATTCCCGAATTTCATCCATGACCTTCTTGCCGCGATCGCTGAGGATGGTCGGCATGGCCGCTTCTAATCCCGATTGACGACGAAGCTCGATCGTCTGTTTCAGCTCATCAAGCATGGAATCGATTAGAGTTTTGAGTCGGCGCAATTCAGTTAGCTGTGCGGGATTGTCTTGGGTCAGTTCAGCCAATTTGGCCAGTCGATTCTCGATACTGCGCTGGGATTGATCGTAAGGCACGAGATAGCGGTCTTGCCCGGTCAGAATGAAGCCGTGTTGTCCTGTTTCCACGTCCTTGAGCGCCGATAAAACATCTCCCAGGCTTTCGATCACCTGGTGCGTGTGTGTCACCCAATCGTTGCTCTTAATTAAATGCTGAGTATTAATATAGGAAGCCAGACCCGAGAGGCCGAATGCTCCAAGAACTATTGCAAAGCCGATGAAATATTTTGTGCTTCGGATCATTCAGATGCCTCCAGCTTGCGTTAAGAGCCCACCAAGTCTGTTACTTGTCCGGGTAATTGATAAATGCCCCGGCTGATACATGTCAAGCCCGCCGATGATGGCGGCTGCTCAGCCCTGCCTACAACCAGGAATCCGCCGGGACGCAGTTCCTTTATCAGGGCATCCCAAATTCGCAGAACAGAATCCGGCTTCAGATAAATGGCCATGTTTCTCCAGAGGATGATATCCCAGGGGCCATTCTCGACTCCTGACAGCAAATTGCGGACCCGCCACTGAACGTGCCGGCGTAAGGAACCAATAACTTGCCATTGCGCTCCGGTATTTTGCATGTACTTTTGTCGAAGCAATACGTCCATGGACTGAACACTGCCTGCGTTGTATAGACCTGCCCGTGCATCCTGAATGGCAGCAGCCCGGCAATCGGTTCCGACCAGAATGCTGTGATCATACAAGCCTGCTTCGATAAGCAGAATTGCCAGACTGTATAGTTCGGCGCCATTGGAACAGCCGGCGCTCCAAATACGGACAGGTGCTTGTCGAAAGGGCATGTTGGATTCGATGTTTTTTCGAAGCGCATTAAAGACCGCCTCATCCCGAAAGAATTCGGTCACACCGATCAGAAGCGAATCAAGAACCTTCTCCACCGATTCGGGATTATGCATCAGCGCCCAGGTTTCGGAAACAGATTCGACCTTTAACGCGCGCAGGCATGCCTTGAGCCGGCGATGCAAGGGCGCTGCGCGATAGGCATCGGCAGACAATCCGGTTGATTCGAGTGCCCATGCGATGAAGGCGTGCAAAGGCTCATGCTCAAAAGCTGCGGTCCTGCCGGCGTATTCATTCTCGCTGGTTTGTCCATGACACTGCTTAGGTTTTCGAAAACTCGCAGGTGTGCCTTCAAAAACAATATGCTCCAAAGAGAAACTGCGCTGCTTGGTCACAAATCACCCTGTATTGCTAAGCATTTCTTGCCGAGCGCCCCTTCGATAGATCCCTGGACAGCCGAATCAGCCACCATTTAACACCCATTTCCAAAAGTTGAAAGGAAAAATTTAAAACAACCACCACTGCATCATGTTTTGGTGTTTTCGACACATATTGTGACATCAATTGAATTCCCATCTGC
>JAHFUH010000093.1 GCA_023265215.1 Acidobacteriota bacterium | reverse complement strand
AAAAGGCGGCTGGTGTAGCCAAAAATAACAGCAGGGATGGTCTGATGAACAAGCTTTATCTGTTCTTCCGCACTCAAATCGAAAGCCGCAACTGCGGGAGCCGCACCGAGTTTTATTACTCCCTTCGAAAGCAGGTCAGCCTGGCTGTTGGGACGGCCGTCCGGCAGAATGATCTGAATTACATCTCCGGGGCGCGCGACTACACCTATGCCAGCGGCCATAAAGTCAGTGATCCTATCCAGATCGCCCTGTGTCCAGAAAATTCTCTTCTGAGGGCCGGTTGTTCCCGAAGTCACGAAGGTATAGGTTCGTGCTACTTCCGCTTGGGACAGGCACAGGAATTGAAAAGGGGAGCTGGAAAGTTGATGCGGCTCCGTGAAAGGAAGTTTGGAGAGGTCCTGAATGCAGAGCACATCATTGGGGGTGATCCCAGTTTGGTCGAACGAAGCGCGATAGAAGGAGCTGTTCTTATACGCATGCCGAAGAGTTTGTTGCAATTTGAGGAACTGATATCGTTCCACCGCCGAACGGTCCGGCTTATCTTCTTTTCCCGCTGACTCCTGGATTTTCGTATGAAGCCATTTTTCCAAATACATGGTGCGAATGGATAGGGATCAAATACCGAATGAATGGGAGTTTATCAGGCGTTGTCCTTTGCTGTTGGTCATATAGTAAACGCAGAAGGGAACCAGTCTCCCGTCTGGTGTTGCCACATGGACGCAACAGCGCTGCAGGCGCTCCAAATCAACATTCCAGGCATCCTGGAAAGCCATACCCGAGATGCACAGGAAGTGGCTTTGAGCCCGATCCAGAAGACTGACCGGAGTATTGCAGTCGCAACCTGCTCCGCATTCAATAGGCTTGCGAAATTTCCAATGCTGCCGAACATAATTCCTTGCGTGTTCTGCAGCACTCTCCCGGTAAGGGTAGGCCTTTGCCTGTGTGAATTCAAATTGAGTGACCGGAATTAAAGTGTCGTCTTCTCTCAACACGGAGAGCGCTGAAAAGGAGCAGTGGGATTCCTCTCAGCCGGGCGGAACAAAATTTTCGACTTTCAGTTCTGCCGTTTGTTCCTGAATCGCGAGGAGTATATCTGGAATGAGAATTCTGTCTTTGTTTTTCGGGTGGTCAGGGAATCTGCCCAAATAGGTAATGGGTTGAAAATGAACTCCTTTAACTGTCGGGATCCATTTTTTTGCAAACTGGATGATCGCTCCGATTTGGGAGTCATTAACACCCCGCACCAGTGTAGGGACTAGAATAACTCCAATTTCCAATTCGGCGCAGCGCTCAACGGCTTTTAATTTCAGGTCAAGGAGGTCGACGCCACGAAGTCGCTGATATACATCAGCGGAGATGCCGTCGAACTGCAGAAAGACATCGGTCGCTCCCGCATCCTTCAATGCGAGCGAAAAATCCTTATCCTGAGCTATCCGGATGCCGTTGGTGTTGATCTGAACATGATCGAATCCCATTTTACGGGCCAGCCCCACGAGTTCCGGAAGATCATTCCGCATTCCGGGTTCTCCACCACTGAACTGAATGGGATGGGCGCCGCTTCGATCCAAAACCGCCTGCAGCATTTGCGCGATCCTGCCTGGATCCGGATCCGGATTTGCAGCCTTTTCCGCGGCGGCGAAGCATACAGGGCAGTTAAGGTCGCACCCGTGCGTGACTTCTATTATGGCAGTGCAGGTTTCCTGCCTGTGGCTCTGGCAGATGCCGCAGGCAAAAGGACAATTTTGTCCCAAAACGTTTTGCGCCAATTCTCCGCCGGAGCGGCTCCACTCGTTATAGGCTCGGGGCGCATTCCATATCAGGACCTTCTCCAAATCGCCGCAGATGGGGCAACTCTTTTCCAGGTAGACGGATGTGCCTTCGATTACCCTGCGCGCTGGAATCCTGCGAAAACAGTGAGGGCAGAGGCTTTCTGTTTGAGCCTGCAATTCCGACAATGAACTATTTCCCCTCAAGGATGGATTCTGCAGCTTTTATGGTAGTCATCACTACCTCTTCGAGCAGGTATATCGCTTGGCATTTCGGGCAATAAATCCCCGGCACGCTTTGGGTCAGGTCGAGGTACTTCAGAGTTACACCTCCCCTTTCCATCTTGATTTTGTCTTTATAACAGTACCAGTCCGCCATTTTTAATCGCCCTCGAGAGTGAATCGATGGGAATAAGCGGTGTAAATGCGATACCCCCCTTCGATAATGGAGTACTCCGCATAAAAGTAAACGTTTTTGATGCGCAGCTTTGAAAGAAAGCCATCCGTTCCCGGCTGATAAAGCTTTTCGCCGGTTTTTTCAGCATGCTGAATAACCGCAATTAAATCTTCATCCAGAATGTGCCTCTCTTCCAGCAGCTTTTGCACAACGTCACTTTTTTCAAGCTTAATTTTGGCTGCCGCATCCTGGCCCAGCAGGTCGTTGGAAGTATAGGCGCCAATCAGGGCTATGGAGCCAATAGCAAATTCTCTCCGGGATATTGTTTTCAACCCTTCTTTGTCTGCAGGCGCTTCATCTTTCTTTTCTTTTTCTTCGTGCATGCCGTTCCTTTGAGTTCGTCGGTATTCGACTATGCTAGAATGAGTGTCTGCCCGAGTCAAAAAAAATAAATAGTGTTTTTATAACTGCTTCTATATTTCGCCCGCCGCTTGCGATAAAATTTTTTCATCGCAATGGCAACCTTAAAGGAAATTCTCGATAAATACACTGTTCCCGGAGAGTTGTACGAAAAACTTGAGGGCGGCCGTTTGCGCTGCGTGGCCTGTGGGCATCGCTGTCCTATCCCGGAAGGCGCAACGGGAGTGTGTAAGGTGCGCTTCAATCAGGGTGGGACCCTGCGTGTCCCTTTTGGCTATGTGGCTGGATGTCAGTGTGACCCTGTTGAAAAGAAGCCTTTTTTTCACGTGCGTCCGGGAGCGCTTGCTTTCAGCTTTGGCATGTTGGGTTGCGATCTTCACTGTAGCTACTGCCAGAACTGGGTTACCTCCCAGGCGTTGCGCGATCCGCATTCTGTTTCCCCACCGCAGCTGGCGACCCCGGGAAAACTTGTTGAAATGGCATGTTCCCAAAATGCGAAAATCGTCGTCAGCACCTATAATGAGCCCCTGATAACCAGTGAATGGGGTGTAGCGGTATTTAAGGAAGCAAAGGCTGCCGGGCTCATGACCGGCTACGTTTCCAATGGCAATGGTACACCGGAAGTATTGGAATACCTGCGCCCCTGGCTGGATTTGTACAAGGTTGATTTAAAGAGCTTCAATGATCGCAGCTATCGGACATTGGGAGGACGTCTGCAACCCGTCCTTGAATCCATTCAAAGCCTGTACCAAATGGGCATTTGGGTTGAGATTGTGACTTTGCTTGTGCCGGGGTTTAATGATTCGCCGGAAGAGTTGACCCGTTTAACCGAGTTCATCGCCGGGATTTCGGCAGATATCCCATGGCATGTCACAGCCTTTCATAAGGATTACAAAATGACAGATCCGAAAGACACCTCTCCGGAAGATCTGTTCAAGGCCGTTGAAATTGGCAAAAGATCCGGGCTTCGATATGTCTATGCGGGAAATCTCCCAGGGAGAGCAGGGAATTGTGAAAATACCCTTTGCCCCGATTGCGGAACGCTCCTGGTTGAGCGCCATGGATATCGAGTATTGAGATACCGATTGACATCCGATTGTTGCTGTCCATCCTGCAGGCAAAGCATACCAGGTAGATGGATGGAAGCGTTTCAGTCACAGATAGCCGATTATCCCTACAGCATTAGGCTGAAATAGTGGTTATTCAAACTCGTAGAAAATTTCGACTCCATCCTGGTTTCCGGCCAAGGCTCTCTCTAAAATGGAAATAAGTTCGCTGTCGGCGCCTTGATTCTTCAGATAATCAAGGGTGTCGGGGACCAGAAAGCATTCTTCATCTTCTTCGAACTCGTCTTCAAGGTTGTCGATCAGAAAATCCAATTGGTTTTCGGTAATAATCCCGAGCGGTTCTGATTCGTAGGTTTTGGGATGCTCTCTATAAAGCTGTATGATGCTCATTTTAGTACAGTCCTTAAGTAGTTTTAAATGCCTATAGCTTCTCCAGGCGAAATTGCAAACTATGAAACCGGAACCTGAGGGGCGTTCCGGCATTTAGCTGGGAATTTTGAGAATTCTGCGTATTTCGCCTTCGATGCCAGGGACACAGACAACGCAATGTTTGGCATCAATTCGATTATTGCCCTCTTTTGTCAAAAACGAAGCACCGCACTCTTTAGCGATGATTTGAACGGGAGCGTAGTCCCATTCCATGCCACTGCCGCTTAGCCATATTTCCGCCTTACCACGAGCAAGCGTGATAACGTCGTAACAGCCACCATAACAGCGAACAGTCCAGCATTTTTCCGTAAGGTGACGCACCGCTTCGGGCGGCCATGAGCGCCAGGTGTTTGCAAATCCGCTCACCATGAGAACCGATTTACTCAGGCTGGTTATTTCGGAACCATTGACCCGTTGTCCGTTCCAAAAGCAGCCGAGGCCGTTTACCGCATAAAGCAATTCGTCTAAGCAGGGGCAATAGATAGCACCCAGGACAACCTGACTTCCGATCTGGAGCGCCAGTTGGACCGACCAGAAAGGGTTACGGCGGACAAAATCCCGTGTGCCGTCAATCGGGTCAATGAGCCAGCGCCTCCCGGTCTGAGAAGCAACCAGCGTGCCCTCTTCTCCCAAAATCCCGTCTCCGGCAAAGCTCTCCTGCAGAAGACCGCTGATCAGATGCTCACATTCACGGTCTGCAATGGTAACAGGTGAGGCGTCGGATTTCTCTTCTACCGGCGTTCCCTGTGCAAAGTGCCGTAGCGCCAGTTCACCAGCTTTTCGCACTATTTTAAGCACTATTTCGATTTCACGTTCGTAGTTCACGGGTAATACTATGCCATAAGGCAATGTGCGATCAGAAGAGCTGTTTTCGAGTCTTGGAGTCTTCGAGTCTTGGAGTTATTCTGGTCATGTTTTATAAGGAAGAAGGGCCAATTGAGAAAAAATAGTCCAGGAAGACGGATTCCGGTTTCAACTATTGCCCTCGTTTCATCAGGAGTGTTGGCATTATTGGTGGTTGGGGCTCTTGGTTATTATTATCTTCAATTTTCCAGACTGATCGACGCAAGGCTCTCAGGCAAGCTTCTTCGGGGCGCATCCCGGATCTACACATGTCCCAAGCGCATTTCAGTAGGGGAAACACTTGAACCAGCGTGGGTTTTACGATACCTGCAAAACTCCGGCTATTCTGCTGAGAACAGCGCTGGAGCAACAGGTCAAATAAAGCTGCTCGATTCCTTGATCGAAATCAGGCCATCGGCTTATTCATTTTTCGCAGGCAAAAATGCTCTTCAAATCAGGTTTTTGCGCCATCGGATCGCACAGATAAAGTCTCTCGATTCCGGGGCCAATCTTATTTCAGCGGAAATCGAACCTGAGTTGATTACAGAGCTGTTTGGTGCTGCCCGGGAGAAACGCCGGCCGATCAAGTTTGAAGATTTCCCCAAAAACTTGATGAGCGCGATTCTTTCCGCTGAAGACAAGCGCTTTTTCGAGCATCCCGGATTCGATCCAATCCGAATTATGGGGGCTGCGTGGGCGGATCTTCGGCGAGGTGAAAAAGCTCAAGGCGCCAGTACGATAACCATGCAGGTGGCGAGGAGCTTTTTCTTTTCCACCAGGCGCGAATGGCGGCGAAAAATCAAAGAAACCTTCATGGCCCTTATCCTGGAGAAGCGGTTCAGCAAGGGGCAAATCTTCGAGTTGTACGCCAATGAGGTGTATCTGGGAAACAGAGGCAGCTTCGCCATCCACGGCTTTGGAGAAGCTGCGCAAGCGTATTTTGGAAAAGACGTGCGCGATCTTAATATTGCTCAGACCTGTTTCCTGGCGGGAATCATAAGGGCGCCTAACCGGTATTCATCCGCTGATCGGAACGCCGACCGCGCGGCAGAGGCAAGGGACAGGGTTCTGCAAATGATGGCTGATAATGGTTTGCTCAATACTGAACAAATACGGCAGGCGAAGAAGCTGCCGTTTCAGATTATAGGCGGCGCCTATGGCGTGAGTTTGGCCGGTCATTTTGTCGACATGCTAAAGGACGATCTGCTCGACAGGTTTTCGGAGCCGGAGCTGAATTCCCAGAATTACAGGATCTACACCACTTTGGATTCTGATCTGCAATTGGCTGCAACAGCCGCTGTGGATTGGGGGCTCAGGAATGTGGACGCCCAACTCGAAAAAAAATATGCATTGTGGCGCAAACGAGGGGAGGAGGCACCACTGCCGCAATCGGCACTGGTTGCGATTAATCCCAGTACAGGGGAGATCAAGGCTTTAGTGGGCAGCAGGGACTACGCCCAATACCAGCTGAATCATGCCTTGGCCAAACGACAGCCGGGCTCAGTTTTCAAACCGTTTGTCTATGCCGCTGCACTGGAAACTGCTTTGGACGAGGGAGGATCTGCACTGACGCCGATTTCAACGGTCGTCGATGAACCGACCACATTTAATTTCGACGGAAAGGAATATACTCCAAACAATTATGGCCAGGAGTTCCATGGAACTGTTACTCTGAGAGACGCATTGGTCCGATCGTTGAATGTGGCGACTGTTAAAGTGGCGCAAGAAATAGGCTACGGACGAATTGTTGCTTTGGCAAAAAGGCTTGGTCTAACTTCGGATATCCAGGCAACCCCGGCGATGGCTTTGGGCGCCTATGAATTGACGCCGCTGGAAGTTGCGGCTGGGTACACGGCGTTTGCAAATTACGGACTACGATGTGAAATCGCATCTCTGAAGCGAGTGGCAAGCCAAAGCGGCGATCTTCTTCAGAAATCTGTGCTCGTCAAAAAAGCGGTCCTGGATCCGCGCATAGCTTACATGATTACAAATATTCTTGAGGATGTGATTAATCGAGGAACCGGTGCAGGTGTAAGGACACGTGGATTTAGGGCGCCCGCGGCGGGAAAAACCGGGACCTCTCGTGATGGCTGGTTTGTGGGTTATACAACGAACTTGATTTGCGTGGTATGGGTCGGCTTTGACGACAACCGGGAACTGGGGCTTTCGGGCGCGAATTCTGCGGGCCCGATTTGGGCCGAGTTTATGAAGAAAGCGGTGGCGTTGCCTGAATTCTCCAACACCCAAGAATTTGAACGTCCGGAAGGAGTTGTTTCTGTCACAATCGATCCTGAAACCTGGCAACTGGCCAATCCACAATGTCCGGCTTTAAGGGAAGAAGTTTTCATTGCCGGCACTGAACCAACAGAATCGTGCATGCTCCATCCCGATAATTCTGCTGAGAAATAGGGTCTCTCCTTTTTGCAAATGCAATCATTTCATCAGTAAGCAGACGTTCACAATTTAAGAAATTCGATTGGCTGCTCCGAAATTGGGGCTCCAAAGAGGAGGCAATACTCCGCCGCGTAGCTCCGCCGCTCAAATCGCCTGTCGCACGCGGCGAGACGCCGCGTCCACCTTGAAACCCAGGCGATGTTGTCTTTCAAATGAAGTCGTTAGTATATTGAAAATTAATCTAAAAAATTGAAGATAAATTGGATTATGATCCAGAGCTATGAAATGCCGTATTTGCGGTTCGGAGAAAATCTTTCGATCGCAGCGCCATGGATTGACGGAAGGCCTGCTGTTCCGGTTTATTATGATTGCGCCATACAGGTGCCGGGATTGCGGGTCGCGTTATGTGGCATTCAACACACATCACAGGAAAATCGGGAAGGGCCAACGTCAGAGTTGGGCTGAATTTATAGGCCTTCGAGGGCGGGACTACAAAGTTCGTCAGTGGTTTTTGGCTTTTTTTATCACTCTCCTATTGCTAGGTGTTTCGATTGCCTTTCTGCTTCGGGTCCTTCAATAGAACTAATCTAATTTTTTAAGGTTACCAATGTTGCGCCGGCCCCTCCTTGCTCGGGAGGAGCTAAAGCAAAGCGGTCCACTTGAGGATGATCTGTAAGAAAACTGGCGATTGCCTTCCTCAGGATTCCTTTGCCGTGTCCATGCACGATTCGGATATTTTCAATTCCAGCCAGGAAAGCCTGATCGAGAAATTTGTCCACTCGATCAACTGCATCGTCTGCAGTCATTCCAATTACCATAAGCTCGGAAGGAGTTTCTTTATCCTCCGTGTCGTTCAATGAAAATAAATGAAGCGCAGGAGGCACTCCCGACTGAATTAATTTGATTTTCGTCAGGTCATTGCCGTCCGCTCGATATCGCAAAGAGCCGATAATTATCACGAACGCGCCGTCACGAATGGAGTCCACTGTTCCCTCGCGATCCAAAGACCGTATTTTTACCCGGTCGCCCTCATGAATTTCGTCCAGGGTCCCTGTTTCCTCCGGTGGGATATTATTATCTTGTCCGGATTTATTAGTCTGGATGTCTTGGCTCAATTTAGCAGACTTGTGGCGCAATTCGGCCGCTTGGTTTTCAACCGCCTTTCTAATTCGGGCCGCTTCGATACGATCTTTGATACGGTGCGTCGCTCGTTCGCTCTCATCCTTGAATTCCGCGATAGTGCGGGCGAGTGCAGCATCGAACTCCGCCTTGCGAGCGTTTTCTTTTGCTACGAATTCCCCCTCCATTTTTTCATACTTTGCGGCGACGGCAGTTCTTTCTTCCTCCAAGGAGGCCCGAAGGGTCTCCTGTTCGTCCAGCGTTTCTTTCAACTGCTTCAAATATTCCCGCGCCTGCGCATGGCTGGGTTCCACAAGCGATTGCGCCCTGGACAGAATCTGCTCGGGCACATGCATGCGCCTTGCGATTTCGATTCCGGAGGAAGCACCGGCTATACCGAGTATCAATCGATAGGTGGGGCGGAGAGTCCTTTCGTCAAATTCTACTGAGGCATTTCGGACCCCTTCAGTCTCGGAAGACCACATTTTAAGTCTTGGATAATGCGTTGATGCTACTGTAGTGGCTCCTGCAAGACGAAAAAAGTCAACTATGGCTACAGCAAGAGCAGCCCCCTCGTCGGGATCAGTGCCGGTTCCGACTTCGTCCAGCAAGATGAGCGCCGGCGGGTGTACGCTTTGCGCCATGTCTGCAATATTTCGCATGTGTGCCGTAAAAGTCGAAAGATTGGCGGAAATGGATTGCTGATCGCCGATATCGGCGAATATCTGGTCGAAAATCGGAATGAACGCATCCTGTGCGGGAACGTGGAATCCCATTTGCGCCATAAGCGAAATAAGCCCGATAGTCTTCAGCGCAACGGTCTTTCCGCCGGCATTCGGACCGCTGATAACCAAAACGTGATGGACTTCGTCCAAGTTCAGGGAAATCGGGACCGATTTCCCACCCGAATTTCGGAGTGAGTTTTCCAGCAGAACGTGTCGGGCTTCCAGGAGTCTGAGTTCCCGGTGTTCGGAAATTTTGGGAGGTGTGCAGTTGAATTCTATTGAGAAAGCCGATTTGGCCTGCGCGACATCAATTTGCGCCACTATTTCCGCGGAGGCCCTAATCGCATGGAGATTTTCTCTCAGTATATTTGTAATCGAGAGGAGTATTCGCGCAATTTCTATCTCTTCTTGTTCTCGCAACCGTACCAGGTCATTGTTCTGATTGATGATTGTCAGCGGCTCAAGGAAAGTTGTCTGACCGCTCGAAGAAAGTCCGTGAACCACGCCGGGCACCTGATTGCGCGAATCTGTCCGGATCGGTATTACAAATCGTCCGTTGCGAAATGTGATGAGCTCTTCCTGCACGGCTTGCGCTTTGCTGCGCAGAATGGATTCCAGTGCCCGATGGATCCGGTTCCTGCGATCCATCAAATCTTTCCGGATTATTCGAAGCTCGGGGCTTGCGTTGTCATCAATATCACCGCTCGGAAGTATTTTTCCGTGAATTCCAGAAATTACATGCCTCAGGTCTGGAACGCCGGAGATTATTCCAAGAAGCTGCGGATAGGTCTCTTTAAATTCGGCGTCCTTTGTAAGATCCCTCAGGCCTTTGGCTGCGAAAAGAAGACGTTCCAGCGCGAGTATTTGTCGAGGTTCGAGGCTGGACCCTTCGATGTGAAGCTGCGCAATGACAGATTCAAGATCCTCTATTCCTGAGAGCCCGAATCTTCCGCCCGTGCTCAGATACGCGACACATTCGGTTGTGATTGCGATATTTCTGATAATTTCAAGACGCGAATTTGATGGGCGCAGCTGCAGCATATTGCGCCGTCCAGACGGCGTCTGAATGTGTTTTACCGCCAGTTCAATCAGCGCCATCAGTTCCAATGTGTCAAAGGTGCGTTGGTTCATAGGGTCTTTTAAAATAATGAATTTTACGCTGTCGCGCCTGATTGCAGAATAGAGTCCGCGCTCAGACCGGGCACAGGTTTATCTCCTGCTTTCGTGATAAAGAGTAGCCTGCCGTGATATTTTTCGATACAGTATTCTTTTAAAAGCCCGCGTTATTCATGAGTAGCCGCAGTGAGGCGGCGTGGCTATGGATGATTCCGGCGAAGATCACGGCAGGTGAAATTCAATGAAAAAGAAGGATTTTGTTTCTGTCAGAAATTGGTCGGCGAGTGAACTGGATGAAGTATTGAACTTGGCTGTGGCGGTAAAATCTGATCCGCGAAAATATAGCCGCAAGCTTGATGGAAAAGCTCTTGCGATGATTTTTGAAAAACCGTCTCTGCGGACCCGTGTTTCCTTCGATGTCGGCATTCATCAACTTGGCGGCTTTTCCATTTGTCTGACACAGGCGGAAATTAACCTTGGCAAACGGGAAGCTGTAAGCGATGTGGCAAAAAATCTGGAGCGGATGGTACAGGGAATCATGATCCGCACATTCAACCATGAGATCGCAGAGGAAATGGCAGAAGAAGCCTGCATTCCGGTGATCAACGGTTTGACGGATTTCA
The DNA here is from genome assembly GCA_023265215.1 of Acidobacteriota bacterium. Lineage (GTDB taxonomy): Bacteria > Acidobacteriota > UBA6911 > UBA6911 > UBA6911 > UBA6911. The sequence goes on along the minus strand of JAHFUH010000093.1, from coordinate 1,886 downwards.
GCCATCCCTGCCAGGCCATAGCCGATTACCTAACCGTTTTCGAGGTGAAAGGGAAAATTCGCGGTGTTAAGATCGCCTATATTGGAGACGGCAATAATGTGGCTCATTCTCTGATCTACGGTGCGGTTCGCTTCGGTGCACACCTTTCGGTAGCTTCGCCGGAGGGATACGGGCCTCATCCGAAAGTAGTGGAGTGGGCGCAGCAAAACGCCTCTGAAACCGGATCCAAACTTGCCGTTATGCAGAATCCTTCCGAAGCCGTTGAAGGGGCTGATGTCATTTATACAGATGTTTGGGCCGGCATGGGACTGGAATCCGAAGCGGCTATACGGAAAAGAGCATTTCAGGCCTACCAGGTGAATGATGCTCTGGTAAGTCATGCAAAACCCGATTTTGTTTTTATGCACTGTCTTCCCGCACATCGTGGCGAGGAGGTCTCGGATTCGGTAATAGATTCCAGACACTCGATCGTATTTCAGCAGGCGGAGAATCGTGTCCATGCTCAAAAATCAATTCTTCTGGCCTTGATGCAATAGATTAATCTGCAATATTCTATTTTTGGAACTTAGTCCCATAAGTGGTGTCTATATAATCAGGAAAAGAAAATAAGCCTGAGCTTCAGGCGGCGCCTACCGCTCATTTATTGGTTTTCAAAATAGCAATAAAGACGCAGAAACTTGCGGGGAGGTGTCTATGTTCGAATCAGTGAGGCAAATCAGTAGGTTGGATTCCGCAAAACACTTTTTAGCATTGCTGTTGTCTCTAGTCATTCACGCGGCAGCGCTTTGCACCTTGGTGCTCCTGCCGCTTATATTTTTAAATGTGGTGCATCAGGGGGACTTGCTCACCTTCCTGATAGCTCCTCCACCGCCGCCGGCACCACTACCGGCGCCGGCTCCTCCGAGGCCTGCCGGAACATCCCTTCCCCATGCGATTGTGCTTACAAATATTGATTTGGTGCCCAATAGAATACCGCAGGGGATTCCTGATCCTCCTCCCGAAGAAGATCTCCCGATCGGCACCATGCTTCACGCTATTGCTCAAGGCGTCCCGGGAATCGGCCCAGAGGGCATTGGGAATCCGGTAACTACAGCGCTTTACATGGATCCGATAAAACCTGTGCCGCCTCCTCCACTTCCTCACAACAAAAACGCCACCCCGCCGCTCAAAATAAGCAGCGGGGTTTTGGCCGGCAAGCTACTTTTTAAAGTAGATCCCGAGTATCCGCGTCTGGCGCAGATAGCGCGTGTTTCCGGGAGAGTGATTCTGGAAGCGACAATCGATGAAGAAGGGAATGTTGCCGGAATTAAAGTCCTAAGTGGGCATTTTCTTCTCAACGAAGCGGCAGTCGACGCAGTCAAACAATGGAAATACAGTCCGACCATATTGAACGGGGAACCGATCAGAGTTATGGCGACCGTTATGGTGAATTTCAATCTTCACTAATTGAATCAATTTCGAGACTTTGAGAATATGAGTTCTTACGTGCGTCAGTCAAAGCCTCAAAATCTTGAAGTCTCGAAAGACGCTGCCTTATGGTTTAAGCAGGACTTTACCGGCTGTTTCGCGGGCTTCCAGTGCGCGATGAGCCAGGGTTGCATCCTTCAGGGAATAGATCCGATCAATGCGTACATGAAGACTCCCGTTGGAGACCCAAGTCATAATATCCCCTGCTCTCCACAGCAACTCGTCTCTGTTTGCCGTGTAATGAGGAAGACCGGGCCTGGTTACGTAAAGGGATCCCTTCTGGTTTAGAGCGGTCAATTCGATCGGGGGGACAGGGCCGCTGGATTGTCCGAACAGAACCATCATTCCCCGACGCCTGAGGCAATTCAATCCTTTGTCAAAAGTCGTCTTTCCCACTGAATCGTATACGACATCAACTC
>JAHFUH010000534.1 GCA_023265215.1 Acidobacteriota bacterium | reverse complement strand
GACGTCGGGCGAATAATCGATGATTCCAAGCTGAATAAGATCTCGGTTCGCGTCATCCTGCTATGCGGTTTGATCATGATCATGGATGGATACGACTTTCAACTGATGGCCGTGTCCTCTTCGACCATAATGAAAGAATGGAGCGTTAGCACCGAGTCGTTCGGGGTTGTTTTTTCCGCAGTCGGATTCGGCTATTTGTTCGGTGCAATTATCTGTGGCGCTCTATCGGACCTGATTGGGAGGAAAAAGACGCTCATCGTTGGGGCATCTCTTTTTTCAATCGGAACCCTGCTCATTTATTTCTCCAATTCTGTTCAAAGCCTGGTGGCTCTGCGAGTTTTGGCAGGGATGGGAATCGGCGGAGCCGTCCCTTGCGCGATCACACTGACCAGCGAATATTCTCCGGCAAAGGGAAGAGGAAAATACGTATCGATTATGTATTCCGGATTCCTTTTAGGAATAGTTCTGGCCGGGTTTATAGCTGGATTCTTTTTGAAATCTGCCCACTGGCGCCCGCCATTCCTGATAGGCTTCTTTGCTCCTGTTGTGATAATCGGCGTTTTGATATTTTCTTTGCCGGAATCCGCCCGATGGCTTTCGGCTAAATATAAGACTGAAAAGCAGAGACAGACTCTTGTCCAGATAATCCGAAACATACAGCCGGGTCTTGAGATCGACGGCGGCGCCCGTTTTACTGCAGCTTTAAACAGAGAAAAATATTCACTGAAAAATCTTTTTGCCGGCAGACTGGCATGGCTGACGCCACTTATCTGGGCTTTTTACCTTATTAGTGCCATACCAATCTTCTTTATCAGTTCCTGGGTGCCGCACTTACTTGTCGAGAAATCTTTCACTCCTTCAGAAGCAGCCTTTATCACCAGCAGCAATGGAATTCTGGTAGCGATCGGGTGTTTCCTCAGCGGCTTTTATTACGATAAATTCGGCTTTAGGCGGGGATTCATAGTCTATGGGATTGCCTGCGTATTCCTCTTTTTTATGGGCGGCACGGGGGCGATCGGTTTCGCGATGCTGATTTTTGCGAGCTCGTTTTTTATAAATTTTGCCCACATGGATGTAACAATATTGGCGCCTATTGTTTATCCGTCCAAATGTAGGAACCAGGGCGCCGGCACGGCAATAGCGATTGCGAGGATAGGGGCCATGCTGGGTCCTTATATAGGAGGAGTTCTTCTCGCAACGAAACTGCCGAGAGGAAATCTGATGGCGATGGTTTCAATTCCGCTGCTGATATCAGCAGTGCTTTGCTATATAGCCGGCCGGCAATACGATTTCTACATAGCCTCCGGCAAACGCTGAATCAGGTCTCTTCAGCGGCGGATGAACTGCCGTGGAAACGGTCTTCCTCTTCGGCGAATAGGATGTTGAAGCTGGTCAACGTGCCATAGCAGCCTGTGATATAGGCCTGCAATTTGATTTTCAGATCCTCCGGGATTTCTGCTCCATTGATTTGCTGCTCCAGCACGCGCAAGCGGTTTCTGAGCATCACAACCTTGTGAAAAAAGGTTTCGATGGGCAAGTTCTTATCTTGAATATTTGCCTTGCCGGGCCGAAGAATCATTTCTCCGCCGCGCCATTTTTCCGCTATAGTTACCGGCGTCAGGCCTGTCTCTTCCCTTATTATCCGCCTCAAAATCATCTCAAGATCCAGGGTGCCGCCCTGGTTTGCGATTTCTGCCACAGGAAACCTCCTCTCCCGATCTGTAACCAATGGGATCTGCCGAGTTGCCGAAACTGTCGGCCGCTCCTTCGGACTGTTCTCCCTGTCGTCCCCGCCCCGGTAATTGTGCTGACTGCCGCAATAATCGCAGATTACGCGTAGGGCTTCGCCCTGAGAATCCACTACGATAATAGTGTGACCGCGAATTGTTTTGCAGACGCGGCAACGGTCTTGCAATGAATCGCCTGCTCTTGCCATAGGATCATTCTATATCATGTCAGCGTTCGTCGGCGGCTAATATATACAGAGCCAAGCCTCCGATACAGGTAATCACCAAAAGCCCGGCCAACATTGCAATCGCCATAAAGCTGTTTTCAGATCCGATAGCGGCAAGCCTGCTGAACCAATCTCGGAACTGGCCCCATTGACTAAAAACAAAGGTGGCGGCAATACACAGCATGCCGATCAATGCAAACCGCTCCGCCCAGACCACAGGCTTCGTGATTTTTTCCACAACTCCGTTTTGACGGCGCAGTTGCGCTCTCCACCAGAGATAGCCGGGGGAACCGGTGTGGGCCGATATCAGGTTGGGTATGCGGCCGCGCTGGAGCATTTCAACTGCAAACAGGACTTCGCTGCAGCGGGTGCATTTCCGGGCATGATCCAACAAGCTCGGATCCGAATCCAACCGGTTCTCATTCAACAGACCGGCAATTCTTTCTTCATGAGGACAGAAGGGAATTTTCATTTCCGCACCTCCGATTTAACCATCTCCTGCCGCAAGCAGCGCGCCAGTTTGTGCCTCGACCGAAAGAGCGCAAGACGTATGCGCGGCACACTGAATCCCGTGATTGCGGAGATTTCCCTGTAAGACAAACCTTCCGCATGAGCCAACCAGAGCAACTGGCGCTCCTTGGGGTTCAGATGCGCCAGTCCGGCCTTAAGCAGAGCCTCCGAATCCAGATGTTCAAGATCATGCGGATCGATCACCGGGAGTTCGTGTTCCGGCACATTCTCCAGAGATGATGCGGAAGGGCGGCGCCAGTGATCGCGTAGCAGGTTGGTCCCTATTCGAAACAGATAGCGTCTGCATGCCGATTCTCCCTCTTGCCATGGCGCTTTAGCGCATAAAAATCGGAGATAACTCTCCTGAGCCAGATCATCGGCAAGAGTGTCGCTGCCCGATACGCGCGCCAGGTAGGTCCAGAACGGCCGTGCCGTGCTGCGGTAGAAATCTGCAAAAGTCTCGTCGGTCATGGGAATGCCGGCCGTCTCTTCCGATGCGGCGGGGTCGCAATTCTGTATAGAGGGTTCCAGCGTTATAGATCGCAGCTTCATAGGCTCGCCAAGAATAACTACAATCGAGCGGATTCGCTACTGCCTTCCTGTTTAACCGGGGCTATTACCCCAAGACGTCTGGCTAGCATCCAGGATAAGCCCGCCGCAAGAGTAAACCCAATTCCAAGCATGAGCACTATTGTCCCAAGCAGAAGCAGCGATCCTGAATCATTGAGTGAATGCCTGACGACAAGCAGGCCCACGCCGATCAGAGTTGCGATGGCTCCAAGCTGGAGGGGGGCCAATATTCTTGATACCGGACTGAGCAGGTTTTGGCGCTGAGAAGATTCTATTGCAGACGCCATGGGAGCCATTTCCAGAAATTTCTTGCCGGCTTCGGTCCCAAGATAGGCGAATAGCTCTTGGCTTCCGCCAAGTTTATCCAGAAGCTTGGCGTGCGTTTCGGTCTGAACTTTAAAAATGCGGTTCCAGCGGCGATTTTGCAGAAGCATGCGCAGCAACCATAGAATTGCAGACAGGATGATCAGAAATACCAAGAAGATGATCACGTCATTTCCTCTGTCCGGTGAATTGTCCCTGCCGATTTCAGGCCAGACGGTGCGCTGAAAGAAAAACGGCAAATTCCTGCCCGCTCCTCCCGGCAGGTTGGCAAACAGATAGAACTCCGGGTTGCGGATTATCTCGGGATGGCTTTGAAGAAATCTCGCCAGTTCGGGATTGGAATGATTCACATATTCCTGGTAGGCGAGCAGCGAAGGATCAATAGATAGTGCCTGGGTCAGCTTGGGGCTCATTCGCAGAAGTTTGAATAATTGCTCCCGCACTGAACCGAGCTCCGCTTCGCTCATTGGCGAAAAGACAGCAGGGGATTCGGTTTTTTTTTCTGGTTGAGCGGAAAATAGATTTGACCAAGGCAACAAAAGAAGCAAAAGGCAGATGCGGACTATTTTCATTGTATCCTCCTTACAGAGATACAACGATTGACGCCCGCTTTTGGTTATCAAAAAAATCTCTTTAGAGTAAACCGCCGCCGATGGCGGGGCGAAAAGGCTCTGCGATTCCGGTGCATGCGTCCCGGAGGGACGCTTGAAAATAGCCCGGCACTTTAGTGCCGGGATTAAAGGAAAGATGAGAGAAGAAGTCCCATAGGGACG
>JAHFUH010000533.1 GCA_023265215.1 Acidobacteriota bacterium | reverse complement strand
GGAGTAGCTATTGGAGATTGTTTTCCCTGATTTCGACCCAGATAGTGATAGCGACGCCGACCCCGAAGGTCTCTGGTGTTTTGTTGCCAAATTAATCGACGGCACGCCGGAACTGCTTAGCCTGCCAGGGTCACACGGCCATAGGCCCTGGGTTTAGCTGGAACTAAATTTTGGAGGCTTTGTGGTTTTCGGAAATAGCGGGAAATAGGAGACGCTACCCTATTTCCCCTTTATAAATATCGGCAGGTGGCTATTTTTGATTCGAAAGTAGGGTGGCGTCCCCTATTAATCCCTATTTAATCGAAAAGATCCGGAAGGGTGGGCGGGTAGACTTCGCGCGAGCGGCCTTTCGTCAACGTTTTGGGAATAACCTGTCCCAATTCTTCTGGCGTCCAGCTGCCGTCTTTCCAGAGGATCTGCTGCAGAGGGGGCGGATCGACGAATATGCCGACGCGACCGCGGAACACTTCGAAAATGCAGCCGTTGATGTGGTCGGCCTGTTCGCTGGCAAGATAGATCACAAGCGCAGAAATGTCTTCGGGCCGGAGGGCTTCGATGGCCGGAAGCGCATGCTCGGGAGGAATGCCGCGCCAGGCGGCAATCGGACGAATGACATTGCAGGTTATTCCATCGCTCCCGAGTTCACGCGCAACTGAGCGGCAGAATCCGACAATGCTCTCTTTGACTGCCGAGTAGGTGGCCTGGGCAGGAAATCCGAATCCAATATGCGAGGAGGTTGAAATGATGCGGCCGTATTTCTGCTTCTTCATGCTCCGGCAGGCGGCGCGAGTGCAAAACATTGTGCCGTACAGGTGGGTTTTAACAACGGCGTCAAAATCCTCTGTTTGTATTTTGTCAAGAGGCTGGTTGCGTATGATGCCGGCATTATTGACCAGGATGTCGATACGCCCATACTGTTCAAGAGCAGTCTTTATGATCGCCTCCGCTCCGGTTTCCAACGCAACACTGTCATAGTTTGCAATGGCAGCGCCGCCGGCACGCCGGATAGTCTGGACCACAATATCTGCCGCCTCGCTGCTTACGCCCCGGCCATCCCAGGACGTCCCTAGATCATTCACAACCACGCTTGCACCCTGGGCCGCCATTTCAATAGCATGGGCCCGTCCCAAACCATTGCCGGCTCCGGTGATTACCGCCACTTTCCCTTTGAGCATGTTACCCATATCTGGCTCCCGCCGGAGAGGTCCGGCCAATTTAAGAATTTTGTTATCATAATGCATGGCATGTGCGCGAGCAACAATAGTGTAAACGTTGTTCATTGACAGGCCCTAATCGCTTATAATTCCGGCGAGCATTTAACATTGATTACTATTGGAGGAGAACAGGCGGACCATGAAAAAACTGTCTTTTGCATTCATTCTCGTTGCTTTCGTTGCCGGCGTGGCTGCAATTCCAGCAGCGCAGGATTCCACCGCCAACCGTGCCGAAATTCTAAAAATGTGGGAAGCCTCAGGTCACAGCAAGGCTCTTGGATTGATCATTAACAATGAAAGGGCTTCAGCCGATTGTTACGCCTGCCATTCTGCCGAGGGATTTGCAGCCAAGCGGCAGGATAAAAAAGTGGACCTTGCCAATAAAGCGAGCTTCACCACTGTATCCTGCACGGCCTGCCATGATTTCGCCAACAGCAGCAATCCTTCCAAATTAGTTATGGATTCCGAGGAACTCTGCAATTCCTGCCATACACAGCAGGCCGTGCTCAAAGGCAAGGGTGCCGCTGGAATCGGGGAAACCAGGAGTTTCCATTCCGCGGTTCCTTGCGCTTCGTGCCACATGACCGATCACAATCACTTGATGAAAGTCATACGGCCGGATGACCCCGACCTCTCCGATAAACGCATGGATACCTGCACGAAATGTCACCGGGACAACAACAGAAAAGCCCGGGCTACCCAGATTCAGCAATGGCAGGCCTCATACAAGGAAAGCATGGATGCGCTTGATCCTGATTTAAAATCGATCTCTGAGGCGCTCAAGAAGAATTCAGATGCCCTGAGTCCCGAGATGAAAAAGAAGTACAACGACGCGAGAAACAATATTTCAATTCTCGCAAGGGACCATTCCCGCGGCGCCCACAACGTTGATTACACAGCCGAGATATTCGATTTGGCAATAAAGGACATTCGCGCAGTCAAAGCGGCTTTGAAGTAAGCACGATAGGGGACGCGGGATAACGAGGATAAAAGTCCGGGGTTATCCGCGTTATTCCGTGTTGATTGCTGAACTTGATCGAATTCTCAACTTAGGGCATGCGCAAGAATTACTTGGCATTTTGCTGCCGGGGCGCAGCCCGAATGGGCGCAGCGCCGGGCGGGCATCTGCTTCGTTGCCACTCCTCGACGATACCACCGCAGCGCCTTGCCTCTGCCCGCCCGGCGCTCGCGCCAAAATGCCAAGTAATTCTTGCGCATGCCCTTAGGGATTGGGTTTAACAGAAGGAATTCTTGTTCTGGCAAGCCGAACGCGGAATAGATCGGAGAAAGCAGGGCGGGAATATCAAAGTGAGTCTATGAGGACGGCTTCAGCGCCGTCCTCATAGAAATTTGCTTAAACTATTTGGAGACCGAGCCAAAATTCCAGGCAATCCCAGCAGTGTATCGGAGATTATCCTTTAGGGCCTGACCTGATTTGATAGCCAAATAATCTATCTGCACCGGACGGACTGAGAAGTTTTTATAGACTTTCACGTCCACCCCGCCGCCGGCTGCCACTGCAAAATCGTTCTCATAATACCAATGATCAACTCCGGGTGTTACCCGAGCGTCCCCAAAAAGAACTTGAATGAACGGAGTCACTCTTTTTGCTGTGCGCACGGTAAATCTCGGGCCGATAAGAAATGTATAGAAATGAAAGGAATCCTGATAACTACCCTTTGGAGGAGCACCGCTATAATCCTGAAGAGCAAGGACTGGAGGGTTGCCGCTTCTGTATTGCGCTCCAATTTCCCCAACAAAGCTGAGCCATTTGTTCCCATTTACAACAGCAGAAAGCGCCAAGCCATTATAGCTGGTGGTTTGTGTTGGGTTGCTCCCGAAGGCGAAGGCTGGGTTATGGATCCAAACGTGGGAATAACCCAAAAATACCTCACCCCTCGGAAAGTCTTGAGCCATAGTTATTGCCGATAGGCCCAAGAAAATTACTGCAAAACAAACAAGCTTTTTCATCAGTGGTCCCCCTATATGTTTGAGTTATGTCATGCAATCACAAAATATCATCGAGAGTGACTCAAAAAGCCAATCCGAATTTACCAAACTAAAGATCCTATTCGATTCATTTTTGCCAGGGAACTGCAATCTATTATCCGTTCATCCTGACTTATGTCAAGCGTTTTCCACCATTTATATGCGGTAAACCGCATGCAGTCGCTGCGGTTGCGATCCAATATTGAAATTACCGAAATAACAGCTCTCAAGTTCCTTGAAAGGATTATTTGGCGACAAAAAAGCTCTGATCGATTTTTGCGCCGTTATTCACCCAATGGTCGGCAAATACGCTCCATTCACCAACGAACGGAGTCCCATGTCCTTCAGCGGAAAACTCGATACCGTAGGCTGAGGGAATCGACAGGCCGCCGACATCTATAAACCGATCAAACTTCTCGGTCAGCGTGAAAATGGAATCCGGCTCTGCCTCGTGAATGCTCGCCTGTGGAGCCCTGGCGCTCATGCGCCCCGGAGTGCTCGTATCCACGCCGGTGGATTCGGCAGTTGCTTCTCCGATACGAACAGAGCTGTTTGCGGAGGTGTCTCCTTTAATCCGGACCGAATATTCGGTCCGAACATGATGAAAGGTCTTGGCGTCAAAAAAGAGCTTGATCTTGAGATCTCCCGTCTTTCTTTCGAGCACATGGTACTTGCGATCTTTAAGCTGCTCGAGTTTATAGGTAAACTCCTGCGGTTGTCCTTCCTTACGGCCCAGTAAAGGCCAAGCCGTCGACAGCACTCCGCCCCAATATCCTTCCTTCATAATAGCGTTATAGCGAAAAATAAAATCCGCCAAAGGCGATTTATGCCCGGGGGTCATATCTTTCACTGTGGCTTCTTTCCCATTGTAGGCAAGATATTCTCCGGGATAATTGAGGTCGCCGAATTTCATTGTCAATCCCAGATTCTTCCCTTCGGAT
>JAHFUH010000092.1 GCA_023265215.1 Acidobacteriota bacterium | reverse complement strand
TTTTGCCGTAAAGCCCCCTGAAACTGGGACCAACGGCTGGACTTCCGTCTATGGAATGGCATGTGGGGCAATATTTCTGATTGAGGATATTCAAGGCTGAAACATTGGAAGCCGCTGCAACTACGGTTGCGGCTATTGCCTTGCGCGGTTTGGGAGCCGGAACGTCTTCGCTGCCGAAGTACCATTTTTCAAACTCTTCGACAGGAACGACAACAACTTTTGAAAGCATGACAGCGTGGCTGATGCCGCATATCACCGTGCATTCAATGTCGAAGGATCCAAGTTGCGACGGAACAAACCACGTATAATTATTGTGCCCCGGAACGACATCCTCTTTGATTCGAAATGCAGGAACAAAAAAACCGTGGATTACGTCGAGCGAATGAAGCTCCAGTTTCACAGGTTTGTTCTCAGCCAGGAACAAATTCGAAGTTCGCTTCCCATTGGGGTACTGAAAGGACCAGGCCCACTGGCGGGCCGTGACATCAATCACCATGGCATCGCGCGGCGTTTCACGCATATAACTGAAATTGGTCCAGCCATAGACGAACATAACCATAAAGAGTGCGGTCGGGATCACTGTCCAGGCTGTCTCAAGCCATGCATTCCCTTCGATATCTACAGCTTTCGGATGTCTCTTTTTGTTGTATTTAAATAATAGAATGATCAGGGCCGCCGTGATCAGGACAAGAAAGACTGCGCAGACAACTAAAATAAACAGAAAAACGGAATCCACTCTTCCGGCAGCGCTGGAAGCCTGGGGCAGGAACGGCATGGCATCACCTGTTTAGAATGTCAAAAAACAGCAATCCGATAAGTATTATCAATAAACCGAGCGCAAGAAAAAACAGAGCTCTCAAGTAAGGCTTTTCATATTTCAGGTGCATGAAATAAAAGAACACAAGGCCCGCTTTGATCGGAGTCAGGATCAACATAGCCCAAACTGACAAAGCTTGATGAAACAGCATGCTCGTGGCAACCAGAACAGAGGTGAGAGCAAGCAGCAACAGCCAAACCCTCACAAATGTTCGATAGGGAACAATGTGTCCGTGCACATCCGCCATTGCACTCTCCAATGCAGCTAAGCTTCCGGCCGGTTACGGCTACATGACTTAGCCCGTCCTTTTGCGGCCGGGTCTATCAGCAACTTATCAATCCGTCGCCAGGCGACGGTTGAATAATCCTCAACAAGCCATATTATTCAGGCGTCGCTATGCGACGCATTATCCGTCTCTGCAACTCCCGGCCTTAAAAGCTGACTGTTACCCACACGTGCCACTGAGGCTAAGGAGATTCAGCGCCGTTTACGTTCTGCCCCAACGGGGCAGCGTCCTAAAGCGCTGAAGCTGGCATCTCCGGGCTGTTTTCACAACGCATTTACCCCCAGTGCCAAGTGCATGCCGCAGTCAGCCTTAAAAGGCCGGGCTAATATCTTATCGCCGCTATGCGGCTCCTTATCAACATGCCCTAGGCCGCCAGGTAGAGCAGCGGCAAAAGAAATATCCAGATCACATCCACCAGGTGCCAGTACAGACCGGCATTCTCCAGCTTATTGAAATCATCGCGGGTTATTTTTTTTCTGATTACCAGGGCAAGCATCACGGACAGAAGACTGATTCCTGCTAAAACATGCAACCCGTGCAGTCCGGTCATTGAGTAGTAAAGCCCAAAAAATATTTGATCCCCGGGCGGTCGTTTCCGCAGAATGGGGGAATTCGGGTATAAACCGTGACGGATTTCGCCGCTCCATTCGATATATTTGTTCACCAGAAAAATAGCGCCCAGCGTTATTGTGCCGGAGAGGCACTGAATAGCCATCCTGCGGTTTCCCCGCCGAATCGCCCCGATCGACAAAGCAACTGTGAGGCTGCTTGTGAGCAGGACGACTGTATTGGTTATCCCGATAATGACATTCAGGTGCTGGCCGCCCTCGTGAAATTCAAGCGGGTAGCGCGCCCGATATGCGGAATACAGTATGAAAAGCCCTCCGAAGAGAAGAATCTCCGTGAACAGGAACAGCCACATCCCGAGTTTTCCGCCCTCATAATCTTTGTGGGACTCCGCATGGATGGGAGGCTGAGCAGGCACGGGGCTATTCATTGGGATGCCTCCGGATTGAAGATGTAGGGGCGCTCGGTTATGGTTGGAATTTCTGAAAAATTTTCCAGCGGCGGTGGTGTCGGCACCCGCCATTCCAGAGTCACTCCTCCCCAGGGATTCTGTTCCGCCTTCTTCCCTTTAAATAGGGCAACAACAAAATTGCCGAAAAACAGAACAACACCGCTCGCAAGTATGAATGCCCCGATGGATGCTATGATGTGCCCGGTGTGGTATTGGGGCAGGTGGGTGTAGTACCGTCTTGGCATCCCCATATATCCCAGGACAAGCATACTGAAGTAAAGCATGTTGAATCCCACAAAAATGGGAGCCAAAGCCCAATCGGCGATCTTTTCGTTATAGGTCTTGCCGGACATTTTGGGAAACCAGTATAGAAGCGCAGCAAAAAAGCCCATTACGGTGCCGCCGAACATGACATAGTGAAAATGCCCAACAATGAAGTAGGTGTCATGCACCTGGGAATTGACTGCAAGCGCACCCTGCATCAAACCGGTTAGTCCTCCGATACTGAAAAGAAAAATAAACGTCAAGGCATAGAGCATGGGCGGTTTGACTTCAATGGAACCCTTGTAGAGCGTTGCCGTCCAATTGAACACTTTGATAGCGCTCGGAACCGCCACCAGGAACGTCAGAAGCGAAAATACTAAATTTGATATTTCCGACATCCCGCTTGTAAACATGTGATGGCCCCAGACGAGCGACCCAAGGAAGGCGATGGCGAGCGAAGAATAGGCAATGTATCGGTAACCGAAAATAGTCTTGTGCGCAAATGTGGGAATTATCTCCGTGATGGCGCCCATGGCCGGCAAAATCATGATGTACACCGCCGGATGCGAGTACATCCAGAAAAGATGCTGGTATAAAAGCGGGTCGCCTCCTTTGGTTGGATCGAACACGCCGATACCGAAAATGCGTTCCGCGATCACGAGGAGCAACGTGATTCCCACGATTGGAGTGGCAAGGACCTGAATCCATGCAGTCCCGTACAAAGACCAGGCGAAAAGCGGCATTCGGTACCAGGTCATCCCCGGCGCACGCAGTCTGTGGATCGTTGTAATAAAATTCAAGCCTGTCAGGATCGAAGAAAATCCCATGACAAACACCCCAAAAACACCCAACGCGACATTTGTTCCGCTTTGGAGACTATAAGGAGCATAAAAGGTCCACCCCGTATCCGGCGCGCCTTTTCCTGTAAAAAGCGAAGCAATCACGATCAGTGTTCCGGCAATAAACAAGTACCATGACAAGAGATTCAGTCGTGGAAAAGAAACGTCCCTTGCGCCGATCATGATCGGCAATAAAAAATTGCCGAAAACCGTGGAAAGGCCCGGGATCACGAACATAAAAATCATGATGACGCCATGAACGGTAAAAAACGCATTGTAGGTCTTCGGCGAAAACATCGGCGGATTAAGCGTCAGCTGTTCAATTCTCATGAGAACGCCAAGGGTCACGGCGACGAAAAATAATGCGACCATGGACACCAGGTACAATATCCCAATTCTTTTGTGGTCCGTGGTAAGGAGCCAGCCCAGGATTCCCTTCCGCGCGCCCTCATCTATATAGCTCATGCGTTCCCCTTGGAGCGCGGGCGTCTCGCCCGCAGATATTCTGTTCTGTTTCCATGCGGGCGAGACACCCAATGCTGCATAGTTTTCGGTTTTGGCCGCGTAGCGGCCATATGATTTTAGCCCGGCCTTTTAAGGCCAGGGATAATGGATCCAATCAAATCCGTCGCATAAGTCCTGAGAAAAAACCGAAATCGAGGCGCGAAGTGCCGGCAGTGAATAGCCCCGAGCGTTAGCTCGGGGTGAATGGATATCATGGGAACGAGGCCCGAAGGGCCGGCACCAGCAAGCGTTCGAAGTGCCGCGCCTTTGGCGCTCATCTTCTCTTCAATTCCATTCCCGGCCTGACGGCCGGGCCTACTCACTATCGGCCCTTCGGGCCTATAGATTTCGAGTCTCAATTTTTTCTCACGACCTACGCGACACCTTTCATTTGGTTTCTCCAATTCCCGGCCTTAAAAGGCCGGGGCGAGACGCCCGCGCTCCAACTTCAGTTACTGGATTTCTTCGGTTTTCCTTTTAACAGAAAGACTACGAAAATTCCGGCGAGAACAACCGTAGCCGCGCCGACAAAACGTGTAATGCTGAATACATAACCTCGTCCCTGAGGATCGGAAACATAGCAAAAAGAAAGAACTCTCGAAATCGAGGGAAGCACTTTGCCTCCGGCCGCCTCCTTCACCGCTATCTCAACATCCGCCGGGACAAAACTGGTGCCGTACAAATAGCGGCTTAAAATTCCCTTGGGAGTTACCAGCATGATCGCACCCGGATGTGAATACATATTTCCTTGCAGGCGATAGTTGAAACCTGCCGAATCCGCCACAACCCTGGTGTTTTCGGCGCTTCCGGTCAGGAAGTGCCAGGAATCCGGCGAAAAAGGCCTTCTCATCTGGTTCAGATAATTCGCCTTTTTCTCGCGCGCGGTTTCGGGAGTATCGCTCGGGTCAAAACTGACGGCTACCAGCCTGTAATCCTTGCCCGGTTCGAGATCGATTTTATTCACCACTTGCACCAGGTTGCTGATAAGAACCGGGCAGATGCCGGGGCAGCGGAAATAGTTGAAGATCAGGATGGTAGGTTTATCTATCAACCGGCGTAGCGTGACGTCGTTCCCGGATTCGTCCTTCAGAATCGTGTCCAGCGCAATCTGCCTTCCCAGCTTTTCGTCAATGCCCACTTGATTAGAAGCTTTCATCTGGGCATTGACGCTCACGGCGGAGATTAGAAGCACCAGCACAACTGTTGTAAATGACCGAATCATAATCTCTCCTGGTTCACTTCGTTTTGATCCGGCTCAGAAGCTCCGAATAAAGAGCCTGCCATTCCGAAGGGCTCAGAGTGGCCGCATTAACTGAGAAGCCGTTGCCCGGCGCATCCGGCAGAATTGCCGCTGCAAGATCACGGATGCTCGCGCGCCACAACCGCGATTGCCTGAGGACCTGAGCCGCCCGCGAGGGATCGACAACCACTCGCCGAAATACTTGAGCTCCCGGGCTCTGATCATCCCGATCCACGGCCAGAGGAGGATTGAGAGAAAATTCCTTTTCCAGTATAGCCATCGCCATACTCACCGGTATTCTATTTGGAATTTTTTCGCCGGCGGATGCAAGCTCTTTGGATAAATCTGCAATAGCCTGCGTGCTCTCCTGTTTTGGGAATGTGCCCAGGGACTGCACATAATGCCCGAGGGCCATCCGATCTTTTTTCGGCAGATAATCGAAAGACGCCATAGAAGTGCCTTTGATCCCTTCGCTCAGCGTTTTATAAATGCCTGGAAGACCATAGCCGTTAACCCAGCCGTCAGGACTGACAAAACTGCGTGGCCGCGGATTCATTGTGGCGGCGGCCGGCCCATCGCCATGTCCGGCAGCGCCGTGACATGGAGTGCAATTAGCGTCGAAGAGCGCTTTCCCTCTGGATGCAAGCGCCGGCGTCGCTTCAATCAGCATTTTAGGATCCACGGGCTGAATAATGCCTCCCTTTTGTGGTGGAGCCTCCGCCGGATCCAGCCATCCGGTCTCCCCACCCACAGGAGCAACCGGGGTTTGCGTCTCCGGTTTGTTTGCATTGCGAAGGCCGGGGATGACGATGCCGGCAAAAAGGCCGGCAATCAGCACCCCCCCCAGAATGATTCCCAAAGTTGAAAGAAGCCTTTTGAGTTCCTCTGCATCCACATACTTTTCGATCATAGGCGGAACCCCAAACCTTCACGGAGGAAAGGATCCCCAACCGGCATATCCGCGCCGCGGCTCATGGAATGGCGAATCCAGAGAAGTACGCCGCCAATGGAAAAAAAACCAAATGAAAGCTCGGGCCATCCTAAATGCATCCCATGCCCCAGGACTGGGAAAATCATCCAGTAAAGATCCAGCCAATGAGAAAACAGAATAAAGGCTGCAGTCCAGAATAGGAATTTGGGGTTGCTCTTTGCCTCGCGTGGAATCAGGAGGAAGAATGGAACCAGGAAATGGAAAATGGCCAGCACAAGAAGAAGCGGCCCCCAGGCTCCCTGGAGCCGCTCTTTGTACCATAATACTTCTTCCGGCAGATTCGCATACCACATAAGCAGGTATTGAGCGAAGCCGATGTAAGACCAGAATACGGTGAAGGCGAAAAGGAAGCCTCCAAGGTTGTATATGTGGTCCGGCTTGATTTCCGGAAGGCGGCCTTTGCTCTTAAGGTATAGAACCGTCAGCGTAGTAGCCGCCAATCCCGCAAGAAAAGTCCCGGCAAAGATGTAGACTCCAAATATATCGCTATACCACTCCGGTTCGAGACTGGAAATCCAATCAAAAGCTACTATCGTAATCGTGATTCCAAAAACAACCATGAATAGCGGCGCCAGGCGGCGGGCACGCAGATTGAATGAGGGATTGTGATCACGATCCTGCCGAACGGATCCGCTGACAAAAACCCAATAAGCAATCGCCCACAAAACAACGCATCCGATAACCCGCCAGATGAAAAATCGTTCATTCAGCCAGACCGCTTTCCCGGCCATCACGGGATTCTGCAGATTTTCAGGCTTCGTCCATGGATACAGGAAATGCAGCGAAAACAGCGCCAGCAGAGCCGCCGGCCCCATCAAAACGGCAAGGCTGGAAAGGCGCTCAGGAACGCGCCGCAGCGGGATGCTCCAACGAGCGCCCACCACGTGCTCCAGTGCTACGATGAAAAGGCTGCCCAGTCCAATAGTCAGCAGGAATAAAAACCAGAGAATCCAGTTCGCCCAGAACCGGCTCCAGCCAAAGACCAACCCGGCCGCAATTATACCGATCAATCCCAGCGCTGCGGTTGCTGCCAACCTTTTGTCCGTCTGCTTATTCACCGCATCTCCAACAAATTTACGATTTTAGATTTACGAGTGACGATTGCAAACATACAGTTTGGGTTCAATCGTCAATCGTAAATCTAAAATCGTAAATCATTTGATGTCGTCGTCCCTGGCGTTCATCGCCCTTTGCAGCGTTCGGATATAGTGCACAGTCGCCCAGCGCTCGTTCTCGGCCAGGTCGGCGGTATAGGACGGCATGGCATTTCTGCCCATCCTGATTACGTGATAAACCTCTCCATCGCGAAGATCAATCATCTGCTGTGAAACCAGATTGGCCGGCTTGGCTCCGTAGGCGGCAGTGAGCATTGGGTGGCCATCCCCGAGAATTCCATGGCACACGGAGCAATATGTATTATAGGTTCGCCGCCCCTGGTTCAGAATTTCATTCGTCCTGGGATATGGGTTCACCAGGCCTGCCGCATTTTCCTGGCTGGTAATCGAGTAAGAAACAGCGCCGCGTCTCACCGTACCTGCAACGGGCAAACGCATTCCAAAGCCATTTTTAAAAAAGCCGTCGGCGCGCTGTGAATTGAGCCTGGGCTGAACAAGCATGTGCGATATCGGCGGTGAGACAGGGAAAAGCTTTATGGCCCAGTACATCAGGAGTCCCGCGATAACGCAGGAGACTGCGATTGTCGCAAACAGACCTGCAAAGAAATTAGGCGAAACGGCGCCAACGGGAGCAGGCTTCGCAATAACTTCAACCTGTCCGGCACCGGCTTGTTGAAACAACTTCGTGATCGAATCCACATCGAGGTCGCTTCCGCTGAATTCCACCGCCAGCGCAAATTTGTCTCTTGTAATGAGCGGCATCGATTTGGCGCTCAACATTGGATCACGAAACATCGGCAGCCGGTTCAGGAGCAAAAGCATTCCCAAACCCGCGGTAAAGGTTGCAAATAGAACCGTCACTTCGAACATGATCGGGATAAACGCTTCCCAGGAGAGGTGCGGTTTCCCGGCTGTTGTCAGCGGATAATCAATTCCGCTCGTCCACAGTTCAAATAAAATCGTGGAGATGGCGCCGATCACGCCCATTATCAAAACCATTCCTCCAATGGGAGATTTCCGGAGGCCGAGGAGTTTGTCTATCCCTTCGATCGGATAGGGCGTGTACGCTTCCAGGCGTCCCTGCGCTTTGGCTTTGACCCGTGGAATTGCGTTCACGAGAAGCTCGGCGCTGTCGAATATTCCCAGCACGGATCCGCTATTCATGAGACCCTCCTTTGTGGAGAGGCTGAGATCCGGGCAGAATCATCTTCATTTCCGTGGTGGCGATAACCGGCAGAACTCGGGCAAAGAGGAGCACCAGTGTGAAGAAAAGTCCGAATGTCCCGAAAAGAATTCCGAAATCCACTATGGTCGGTTTATAGATGTGCCAGGAGGACGGCAGAAAATCCTGGTGGAGCGAACTGACAATAATCACAAACCGTTCGAACCACATTCCCACCGTAACTGCGATAGCAACGAAAACCATCCCGGTATAACTTCTGCGGAAGCGCCGGAACCACAGCAATTGCGGAATCAGGATGTTGCATGTGATCGTCGTCCAGCCCGCCCACCAGTAGGTTCCGCCTATGTATTGCATAAACGTGTGGTGAATGTATGAATTCATGCTGTACCAGGCTGTGAACGCTTCGAGCAAATACGAATAGCCCATCAGACAGGCGCAGGTGAGGATGACTTTGTTCATCACCTCCAGGTGATAGTCGGTAATAAGGTTTTTTAAATTCATTGTGGTCCGCACCACAACCAGCGCAAGGACCACCATTGCAAAGCCCGCGAAAATTGCGCCTGCTACAAAATAGGGCGGAAAAATCGTCATATGCCAGCCGGGAACCAGCGAAACTGCAAAATCAAAGGAAACGACGCTGTGCACCGAAAGGACTAGTCCCGTTGCAAGCCCCGCGATAATGAGATAAGCCCTTTCATAATGCTGCCAGTGGGAAGCGGCGCCGCGCCAGCCCAGCGCCAAAACGGAATAGATCACCTTGCGCACTTTGCCCAGCGTCCTGTCGCGAAGTGAAGCCATGTCCGGCATCAGCCCCAGGTACCAGAAAAGGAGCGAGACAGCAAAGTATGTGTTTACTGCAAACACATCCCATATCAGAGGAGAACGGAAATTAGGCCATAAAGCGCGTTGATTCGGATAAGGAAACAGAAAAAACGCCAGCCAGGGCCGGCCCACATGAATCAGCGGGAAAATGACGGCGCATATGACCGCAAAAATTGTCATAGCTTCCGAGAATCTGGAAATCGCATTCCGCCAGCGCGCCCGGAACAAAAGCAGGATTGCGGAAATTAAGGTCCCGGCGTGACCGATCCCAATCCAGAAGACGAAATTAATAATGTCGAAAGCCCAGCCCACCGGTATATTGTTGCCCCAGGCGCCGATCCCGAGCCAAAACGTATACCCGATACAACCAAATCCGGTGAGCATGAAAGTCGAAGTAATCGCAAATGCGATAAACCAGGCTTTGGGCGGCCTCCTGTAGAGATGGCTGTGGACCTGATCATCCAATCCGCCGGCATTGACTTCACCGACCAGGATTGCAGGAGGCTTCAGTCCCTCAGGTATATTTTCAGGAAAAACGACCGCATCGGAGCCCATCACTACCCCTTGTTTGCCGGATTCGAAATATCCGCGAGATAAGACATGGACGGCTTGATTCCAAGTTCCTCCAGCACACGATAATTCCTATCCGCACGCGAGAGTCGGGCCACCCTGCTTTCGGTGTTGTTCAGATCGCCGAAAACCAATGCCCCTGAAGGACAGGCCGCCACACAAGCCGGCCGGATTTCGCCGTCGATGATCTGCCTGTTTTCAATCTTGGCCTTCTGCCTTGTATTATTAATCCGCTGAATGCAGAGAGTACATTTCTCCATAACTCCGCGCGGACGCACCGTTACCTCCGGATTATAGACAAGGCTTTCCGGTTCCTTCTTCATCGAAGTGTAATCGAAAAAGTTGAAGCGCCGGACTTTGAAGGGACAGTTATTGGAGCAATACCTCGTGCCGACGCAACGGTTGTACACCATCTGATTCAAGCCGTCGGAACTATGAACCGTGGCATTTACAGGACAGACAATTTCGCACGGAGCGTTGTCGCAATGCTGGCAAAACATCGGCTGGTGAAGAACCTTCGGGTCCCGCAAATCCCCTTCGTAATACCTGTCGATTCTGATCCAGTGCATCGCCCGGCCTTCGAGCACGCGCTCCGGGCCGACCACAGGAATGTTGTTTTCGGACTGGCATGCAATCGCGCAAGCGCTGCAACCTACGCAGGCCGACAAATCGACCACCATTCCCCATTTGTGTCCCGGAAATTTCTGGTCCGGGATCAAAGAGACGTATTCCCGCTCTTTCTTCTCTTTGAGCTTTTGAGAATATTCTGCGAGAGTCCACGAACGGGCCAGATCGTGCCCCTCCATCCGGTTGTGCACCTGGGTTTTTGGAATAGCATGCCGCTCGCCTGCCCCCTTACGTTTGATTCGGGCTTTCTGAATCAGAAAAGGATTTCTGGACGACGGATCGATCAAACGATAGGCATTGGCGCCGATGCCGGTCGCAACAGTACCCGTTTGACGCCCATATCCAAGCGCGATCGAAGCGACCCCTGGCATCTGTCCCGGCTGAATAATCACTGGCGCCTCAATTTTCCCTGCATTGGTGAAAATCTCAAGGATATCCTGCTCCTTCAAATCATCTCTGCCGTTGAAGGGATGCATCAATCCAAAGTATTCGGCGTCGGCTATGGAGATCAGGATAGGATTGCCCCAAGTGGCCTTGGTCACCGGATCGGAAAGCTCGTTTAGCCATCCGTTGTTGGCGTATCTTCCATCGAAGACTCCCGCACCGGGGGATAAAACCAGATCCACTTCCATAGACTCGGGCAAATGATCCACGTTATTTGCAGTGGGGGGCTTTGATGCCGCAAGAATGGCCTTTTTGACCTCATCCCTATTCACCACGGGCGAAGGACTGGGCCGGCGCTCGCGTTTCGCCCCTCCATTGTGCAAAGATGCATTCCAGAATGCTTCAAAGGATGCAGGGCTTCCGACGGGATATACATCCGCCTGCCAGCGGTTCTTGAGATATTCCAAATAACTGCGTGATGCAGGCATTTTCATTTGACGCAGGCAGGAGAGCAGCAAATCCTCCGCCTGCCGCGTATCGTGAATCGCGCCGATTGCAGGCTGGCGAAGACCGATGAAATCGGATGCGGATTCGAAATCGCCCCAGGATTCAAGCCAGTGATGCTCCGGCAGCCTCCATAAGCAATCAAGCGCAGTTTCATCCTCGTATAGGCCGATCCGATAGGTTTCGGGAATTTTCGAAATAGCCTGTTTCCATAATGGGGCATTTGGAAATGAATAGGCTGGATTAGTGCCCCAGAATATCCCAAGCGCAAATTTGCCTTGAGCAGCTTCCTTCAAAAGCTTCTCCAGCTCGGCATAAGTAAGCAGGCCGGGGGACGAAGGAGTCGTGCTCATCTCCACCGTATTGCCTTCGGCGCCCAGCATTCTATTCAGCAGAGTGCAAGCCATGTGCGTCTCAGGCACAACCGCATCACCGGCCAACACCAAAGAAGATTTGCCTGCTCGCGCAAGATCCTCAGCCAATCGCTTTACAACTATCGGACTAATTCCAAGAGCCCTAAGCATCCCTCCGGGCTCAAATTCCCTCAGGTCGTCTGCGGTTAATCCCTCGGGAAGCGGGATGGAATGCAACTCGTTGAGAAGGCGAACCAAGACAAAGACCAGGGGCAGCATTTTCCAAGGATTAAGCTGCAGCCGCTGATCTGCATTGGCGCCTGTAAGAGTCATGTTGCCTTCTACTACGCAGAGGCGGCTCATGCTTTCCGATGGATTTGCGGGAGACCGGTGCGTTGAGAATGCTTGAACGTATGCGGCTGCCGCTGAATCCGCTCCGAGAAAATCTGATTGCAGCGCGAGAATCAGCTGAGCGCGATCAAAATGAAGCCTTGGAAGCACAGCCTTGCCAAACAGCATTCTTGTTGCGTGAATCTGCGACTGAGGCAAATTGGGCTCCCATGCCACATGGAGCAGGCTCGGCAATGCAAGCTTGAGATCGAATAGAAGCGCTTTCTGGGCAGGCGAGACAATGGCATTCGTAAGGAACAAAACCGGCTTATCCATGAGCCGGGCATCAGAGAGAGCGTGGGTAATCGCTTTCTCGGCATCTGCCCATCCGGCAGGAGCGCCCTTGTAGGAAGGGGCACGAAGGCGATCCGGGTCGTACAAACCCAGCAGATCGCCGATCGATCGCAGGCTTGTTTTCCCCTGAGAAAACAAGTGCTCTGAATTCCCCTCGACGTGAATCGGCCTTCCCTCGCGCGTCTTTACCAGAACGCCATACGTGACAAGCCCTTCCTGGAATGTGCTGGCGTAATATTCCTCAACGCCGGGAATGATTTCATCCGGCCTCTTTGTGTAAGGCACAATCGAGCCCCGGTCGATTCTGGAGCATGAGACACCGAATCCAAGCGCAGCCGAAGCGGAAAGCAGGCTTAAAAACCGCCGGCGGGAGATCCCATCTACCGGAAGATCCGCAAATGCTTCGGCTAAATCATTGTCATTCAATTCACGGGTCACAACACCTCGCGATATCAGCGATGGCAGGCATAGCAATGATCAGGCCCCAACCGGATGCTCGAATCTACAGGGAGCGCATCCTTAGGATCCCGATGGCACCCCAGGCAATTGCCCATCCGCATAGACATGTTCTGGTAAACAACAGGCATCGTCTGCACTTCACCATGGCAGGTCTGGCAAAGAATCCCGGCATTTACAT
>JAHFUH010000532.1 GCA_023265215.1 Acidobacteriota bacterium | reverse complement strand
GAAATGCTCACAGGTCTCCACGATATCAAAGCTCATCTGATCCAGTTCGAACAGAAGGTCATTTGGGAATTCCATATCAGCCTTATCGATTTCATCTATCAGGAGCACAACCTGTTCCTTGGAAATCAATGCCTCCCCCAACTTCCCCAATTTTATATATTGCTTGATATCGGAAACATCCTTGTCGTGAAAACGCGAATCATTCAATCTCTGGACGGTGTCATAGACATAGAGACCCTCGTTTGCCTTGGAAGTGGATTTGATGTTCCAGCGAATCAGCCGCAGCTTGAGATCTTCCGCAATAACCTGCGCCAGTTCCGTTTTCCCCGTTCCCGGCTCACCTTTCAGCAGCAGGGGGCGCTGAAGAACTATCGCCGCATTGACTATTTCCCGCAGTGAATCGCTTAAAATATAACTGTTCGTGCCTTTGAATCTATCCATCAGAAAAACTCCCCGCCTATTGCTGTTTTCAAAACTCTGAAATCCGCTGAATCCGCGGCATTCTTAGGGCATGCGCAAGAATTACTTGGCAATTTGGCGCGAGCGCCGGGCGGGCAGATGCAAGGCGCCGCGACGCAGGCGATGCGGTGACATCGTCGAGGAGCGGCAACGAAGCAGATGCCCGCCCGCCGCCGCGCCCCTGCGGGCCGGCAGCAAAATGCCAAATAATTCTTGCGCATGCCCTTACCTTCGGATTCTCGAAAGAATGCGCTCAGCCGCTTTGCGATGAGGATTGTCGATCAGCTTTCCATCGACAGTCGTCAACGCTTTTCCTTTGATCTCCGCATCATCGAGTTCGGCGATCATCCTTTCAGCCCACGCAATTTCCTCGGCAGTGAAATCGAAAGCGTCATTGATGATGGCCAGTTGATCGGGATGCAGCGCGCTTTTGCCGTCAAACCCAATACGGCGCGCCTGGACAGCTTCCCGGCGAAGCAAATCCGCGTCCTTTAGATTAAAACAGGGTGCATCAATCGCATCGATGCCGGCGGAACGTGCCGATGCTGCAATGAGTTGAAGAGCAAGCAGCAGTTCGGCCCGGTCCTCTCCTGGCAGGCAACGCATATCGCTGGCAAAGTCGGCCGACCCGAAAACAAGCGAAGCCATCCTGGGCGACGCTGCCGCAATTTCAGAGGAGCGCAACAAGCCTGCGGCCGATTCAATCATGGCATGCAGCCGTATGCCCCCTTCCGGCAAGCTATGCCCTATCTCCAGCTTCAGAATGGCGGCGTCGGCAGCCTGTATCTCAGCCGCCTTTTCGATTTTGGGCAGACAGATCCCGTCCGGACGCATCGGAACAACTGCAGCAAGGTCCTTCAGTCCACCTTCGGTGGAAAGGCTGTTGACCCGGACCACAATTTCGCGCACACCGAAATCTATTGTATTCAAAGCCAACACAACATTCCCCCGCGCCTCATCCTTTTTCGCTGAAGCAACTCCATCTTCCAGATTGAGCAAAAGCAGATCGGAAGAAAGCGCCGCGGCTTTTTGCAGCATTTTTGCACTATCGCCGGGTACATAAAGAAGGCTGCGCCGGATGTTGCCGATCATCGAATCTCTCCTTTTGCCCAGAAATACTAGCATATCTGGATCGACGATTTGCGATTTACGATGGACGATTGCAACCATACATATGAGTTCAATCGTCCATCATTAATTGTAAATCATTAAGGCCGGGAATAACGGACCCAATCGAATCCGTCGCGTAGATCGTGAGAAAAATCGGAATCGAGGCGCGAAGCGCCGGCAGTGAATAGCCCCGAGCGTCAGCTCGATGTGAACGGATATGGTCGCAACGCGGCTTAATATCGGAACGCGGCCTTTTGTACTTTCACCACGGGCTGCTAGATGATCTGATGAAGGACTAAAGTCAATTTTTGGGCGCCGAAAATCAGGTATAGGTGGTAAAGGGACAGAATGATGTAGGACCAAAGACACAACCGGGCGGCATATCGGCCCAAAGCCCATTCCTTATGCAGCATTATGATAGCCACCGGCAGAATGGTCATGATCGCTTTCACACCGAAGAAGGCCGGCATCCCGCCATAATTCAGGACTGCATTCATAATTGGATTCAGTTCGCGAGCAGATCCCTTGAGGAGGTGAATCCCCGTCAGAGTGGCATCCATCAGCGAAAGAGCCAGGATTGACAGTGCAATACCCCAGGTCCGAAAATCGTACGTATCCACATATCCCCCCCTATCGGTCCGGCGACGGCCCTTGCTTTTTCTTCGCCTGTGCCTGATGCAGAATAAGGAGAGGGAAATCCGCTGGTTTCTGCGTTCAACCCCAGATCGCCGTTCCACGCAAACCTTCTCGCTTACCGGATCTGAGTAAAAATATTTTTTTCCCATCTCAATTGACTATTATCGGCCGGAGAATATTGAGCTTTAGCTGTCAGTCAACAACAGGTCCATCGATCGATCAAAATCCACAAAAGACTTCCCTTCTGCTGCAGCAATATGAAAATCCCGGCATTGGATTAGCTTCAATTGCCGACATCCTTTTCATGAACAACGACGCAATTGCGTCCCTGGTTTTTCGCTTTATAGAGTGCCTGGTCGGCGTTTTCGATTAGGCTCTGCGGAGAGGTCTCGCTGGCGGGAATCATGCAGGCAATTCCACAGCTGATCGTAACAAATGGGGAGACAGGCGATCCGCCGTGAGGGATCTGCATATCGATCAATTCCCGGCAAATCGCATCGGCCACATGCCAGGCGCCGTCAATGTAGATTTCCGGCATTATGATGACAAATTCCTCGCCTCCATATCGAGCAGCCAGGTCACTGGCCCGGCGAACTTTTTTTTGAATCGCCTGCGCTACGGCCCGCAGGCAGGAATCGCCGGCCTGATGACCATAAGTGTCATTGTATCTTTTAAAAAAATCCACATCGCACATTATCAGTGACAGCGGCTTGCGTGCCCGCGTCTGTCTGCGCCATTCCTTTTCCAGATAATCGTCGAAGATCCGACGATTGGAAAGCTTCGTCAATGCATCTTCTGAAGCCAATAGTTCCAATTTCCGATTTGCCTGTTGCAATTCCTCCTCGGTCCGCTTCCTCTCTGTTATATCGGTAAAGGTCTCCACCAGACCGATGGCGGCTCCATCCAGATTTGAAAGCGGAGTGAAGGTCACCATAAACTGGATTGTCTTGCCGGATGCTGAAACAAAAGTCCTTTCCTGCTCGATGATCGGTTCTCCCCTAAAGATCTTCTCCCGCGGGCACTTCTCCAAATCGGAACAAATATCCGGAAAAAATTCCTGGCACTTGCAGCCGATTACTTCTTCCACTTTCTTATGAAGGAAATCCAGCAGCTTATTGTTTACCCTAATCACTTTGCAGTTGCTGTCAATGGCCCAAATACCATCATTGGATGCATCGAACACCTGGTTCATGATGAGATTGGAGTGCTCCGCTTCCATGAAAATCTTATTGGATCGAAGCATGTTTTCGGACAGCAGGTCATCCATTTGAGCGCACAGTTGGTCATACTTCTTCTGTAATTGATTCAGTCTTTCCTCAGTATTCAGGGATGCAGCCGCTTCGCTCGGCGGATTCAGAGTGATCGGCTTTTTATCTTTATCCATACTGGAACCTCAATCATTTTCAGAAAGGCCAGAGAAACTGTTTGCAAGGAACGGATTGCTTCCTTCCCATGTGCCTGCTGATAAGGTTGATTATAAAATTCTTGCGGAAGAAAATCACGCCTACATATTGATCAAATATGGAATATGCTTTTATGTGTACGCATGGATTGTATTGGAACATGTGTTTGAAAAACTATAAGTCCCCAAGGCTTTGAACTGGAGGTCCTATGCTGGAAATAGGTGATAAAGCTCCCGATTTCTCTTTGCAGGATGACCATGGCAATAATGTGAAGCTGAGCGATTTTGCAGGGAAGAAGGCTGTGGTTCTCTTTTTCTACCCAAAAGCGGACACTCCGGGCTGAACGCGGGAAGCATCCGGGTTTCGCGATGCAAAGACCGAAATCGAGAAAAGAGGCTCTATGGCGCTGGGTGTAAGCACGGACAGCGTGGAGAAGCAGGCCAAATTCAGAGAAAAATATCAACTGAATATGCCTCTGCTGGCGGACACCGAAAAACAGATGGCAGACAGCTACGGCGTTTCCGGCGCTCTGGGCATA
>JAHFUH010000531.1 GCA_023265215.1 Acidobacteriota bacterium | reverse complement strand
CATCTTTCCCGTTCCTTGCAAACGTCAAGGCGCGTCCACTATAATTGCGACGTTAACCACCAGCAGGGTCATGCAGATATGAAAATCATAAGGATCGCCGCTTCCGCCCTGGTTATCATTACCGCCTTGATCTCATTATATTTTTTGCTTCTGTATAAAGAGTCGACTTTTATGGGCATGACGACGGCTCGCGTCAAGGATATTTGGCAGATTTTCTTTGTCGTCAGCATGGCTATTTTCGGCGTCGTCAACGCAATCGCTAATTGGAAATCAAAACAGGTATGGTTGAAATATGGTTTTCTTGTCGTAAGCCTTCTTTCCGGCTTCATTGTTGTGGTTCGGCTGCTGATGCTGCACCCTTAAAGCTTCAAGGATGTAACTACACCGATTCGGAAGGCGACGGCCCATCCATGATAACTTCCTCGATTGCGACTTCGTGGGAGCCAGAGGTTTTACGCGGCTAGTTGATTTATGAATGATATACCTTTCCGCGCATTCCGCAATCCGGGAAACCAGGGCATAGGAAGAACAAGCAGGGGGAGCCGTGACGCCCCTTCGTATTGCAACCTTCCGCCCCTTTCCGATAAGGGGCGTTACGTTAACTTGAAATAAAAAGCCTTAATTTCGACAGTCATTTTACAGCAGTTGCGTTATAAAATATTGTAAGTTTGGAACGCGGCTGTTGTAGGATCGGCATATCGCTAATATGAGTAAGGATCGGCCAATACGGCAGTTCTCAGGGCCTCTTTAGATAACGATGCCCTGACATTGAAAATTGCAGGATCGGAATACAGCGCCAGGCTGAACGGTAACAAAAATCGACGGCACGATCAAAGTTTTCGCCCAGAATCTGACTCTCCCGCTGGTGTTGACAAAGGAATAGGACTTAGTAAATACCTGACGGAATTCCTTCAGACGATGGCTATATGGGAGGACTTTAAATATGCAGCATTTTCGCAGGGCTTGCTCTTCCAGCCGATCAATGATCTGTGTTTACGCGATCGTCTTGTGCCTATGCTTTATTATGCCCGCTGCACGGACGCTTGCGGCTCCGGGCAATGATCCGGCAGTTGAAGCGAAGATCCAGCGCATTCAAAATGGGCTATTGCCTCCTGTGATGATTGAGGGAGAAACCTCGCAGACAACCAAGCTGGTCGAACGCATGACACAAATCCGCGTTCCGGGTATCAGCATCGCCGTTATTCATGACGGCAAGATCGAATGGGCTCGCGGATTCGGCGTCACTGCAACAGGAGGTGCACCGGTCACACCAGACACTCTGTTCCAGGCAGCTTCCATCAGCAAGCCGGTTGCGGCGATGGCAGTATTGCGCCTTGTTGAGGCAGGAAAGCTCGATCTCGATGTCGACGCGAATCAATATCTGAAATCCTGGAAAATTTCCGAGAATAGCTTCACGGAACACTCCAAGGTAACTTTGCGCAGGCTGCTCAGCCATTCTGCCGGAATGACGGTCCACGGATTTCCGGGATATGCTTCCGATGAACGGGTGCCGACTCTGGTGCAGGTATTGAACGGCGAAAAGCCCGCCAATACTCCTTCTATTGTTGTGGACACCGTCCCCGGAACAATTTTTAGATATTCCGGAGGAGGCTATGTCGTTGTTCAAAAACTATTGGAAGATGTAACCGGCCAACCCTTTCCAAAGGTCATGCAGGAGTTGGTGCTTGGGCCCTCCGGCATGACGCACAGCACCTATGAACAGCCTTTGCCCTCAAATAGGATGGCAGAAACAGCGATGCCACATGCGCCGGATGGACAGCCCATAAAGGGAGGACCGCATATCTATCCTGAAATGGCTCCTGCAGGTCTTTGGACAACTCCTTCTGACCTCGCCCGGTATGCAATCGCCGTACAGGAATCGCTGGCCGGAAAACCAAACAGTCTGCTTTCAGTAAAGATGGCAAGGGAGATGCTGACTCCCGTGCTTCTCAATAATGGGCTCGGACCGCAAGTGGGGGGAAGCGGGCAGCATCCTTATTTCACCCACGAGGGCGCCAGCGCCGGCTTTCAATGCAATCTCGTTGCGTACAACAAGGGGAATGGCGCCGTTATTATGACAAACAGCGATATCGGCGGCCAACTCGCCAACGAGATTCAGCGCTCGATTGCGCACGAATATGGCTGGCCTGATTTTCAGCCGGCACTGCAAATACTGACAAAGATTGCACCGAAGGTTTTGGAACAATATGTTGGAGTGTATCAACTCGCTCCCACTGTCACGCTGACCGTTACAATCGATAACGGGCAATTAATGGTTCAGCCATCGGAGCAAGGCAAAGTGCCGATATTTCCAAGCTCTGAAACAAGATTTGTTCCCAAGATTGTCGACGCCCAAATCGATTTCAATAAGGATGAAAAGGGCGCAGTAACCAGCCTGACCTTGCATCAGGGCGGGAACGATACGAACGCTCCTCGCATCAGCGACAAGGTGGTAGAGCGTAAAGAAATCTCCGTGCCTGCCGAGATCCTGAAGCAGTATGTGGGCACGTATGAAATTCAACCGGGACTTAACGTGACGATAACGCTTGAAGGCAATCAGCTCTTCACGCAAGTTACGGGACAGCCCAAGTTCCCGCTCTTCGCCGAATCGGAGACCAAGTTTTTTCTTAAAATTGTGGACGCTCAAGATGAATTTATAAAAGACGAAAAGGGTGCTGTGACTCACATCATCCATCGTCAGGGGCCGAATGAAGTGAAGGTTCCGAAGATATAGAGCTTGCTCAAATGGATTTCAAACCTGGAAGGATAGGAAGAACAAGCGAGGGCGGGAGCTGTGACGCACATTCCTATTGCGACCCTCCGCCTCCTTTCCGATGAGGGGCGTGACGTTAACTTGGCGCCATTGTACTGAATTGGATACTGCAGAGCAATGGAGACTATCAGAATTCGTCGTCTGTAAAATCTCTAAGATGTTGTAATTCAATGTGTTCGATGCGTGGATTCAGATTCCTCTTGGTGTAAAGAACGATATACGGGCTTGTGGGAAACTTCAAATTCAACGGGCGAAATACGCCAGCAACATCGGAATGCCAACGGATGGCGTTGCCGATAATCCAGACTCAACTCGCGAAGGCTGGGATCCGGATAGCCTGGACGTTGAATTCAATCTTCGATGCTCAATCTTTTTTAAATATTCCCCATTATTTTTGAAATGAAATCGCCGCTGGAGAAACAATACTCCTAAAAAGGAGGATCCCATGCACCAAAACGCTTGGCTCGATTTTTATCGTGGGAAATGGCACTTGCTGACAGGGAGTCACACCGATCCAGTACGGATCTGGGTGGACAAGGAGGCGGCACTATCGACGCTGGCGGGGGAGGGCTGGGAAATATCTGGACCTCATCAGAACGAATTATCAGGCAAGCTTGGTTTGGGGGATAAAAATCAAGGGTATGTGTTGATGCGGACTATCCCCGGAGGAGCAGATCGCAAATGAAAAACGCTCAATCTCTTATCAAGCTTTTCACTTTTTCAACCCTCATGTGCTCTCATTTCAACCGTAGTTTATACAATTTGATGCGTTCTTTTAAAAGCACTACAGATCATTTTCCATAGACATTGAGGCACACTTGTTGTTGCATGATTGTACAGATTACATGAGCCTATAATAAGTTGAAGGAGTTCCTGCAATGCTCGATCCATTCTTGAGAGCTATGAAGGCGCGTACTGAAGCCGCTAATTCCGACGCTACCAGCGATTTTATCCCGGGTTGCGACAATATGCTGCGGAGTTTTTGCGCACTTCGGCCTTTTCACTCCCATTTTTGCTTGATGCCCGGTGCCGGTCTGTGTCTTAATCGCCGATATGAGTAGACCTGCAAATGTTGGGAGGACTGTATGGGCTTGTACGTGCGTCGTAGAGATTTGCTGAAAGGATTAGCCGCATTTCTTCCGCTGCGTTCCTTGCTAGCCGACACATGGCCGCAGTTTCGTGGCTCGGGTGCCCGTGGGATAGGCCCCGATGACCCCCGGCTCCCGGAAATCTGGAGCAGCCGCGAGAACGTTCTCTGGCGCGCGGATATCCCAGGAACCGGATGGGCTTCTCCTGTGGTATGGAACAACAGCATCTTCATCCACACAAACGTGAATGCGGCGGGAGAGGGGGCTGCGCACAAGGGAATGTCTGGAGGCCGGGTACA
>JAHFUH010000530.1 GCA_023265215.1 Acidobacteriota bacterium | reverse complement strand
GAGGCTTTGGGGCAGATCCGAGCCGGGCAAGCGGTGGAACCGCTCTTCGTAATATTGAAGGGAAATAATCCCGACACACGGAAGGCAGTAATTCAGGCGTTGGGTCAGATCAAAGACCGGCGAGCAATAGAACCTCTGATTGCCGCTCAGAAGGACCCCGACCCCGATATTCGCGAAGCAGTTATCCGGGCATTGAGTCAAATCAACGATCCACGAGTTCCGGCGCCCCTGATTTCAGCCTTGAATGATAATGATGCCCGGGTCCGGAACAGCGCACTCCGGGCGCTGAAGAGCATCAAAGATCCACAGGTTGTTGACCCACTCGCGGCTTTGTTGAAGAATCCGGAGATCCCGATCCGGATCGGCGCAATCCAGGCATTGTCTCAGATCAGAGATCCTAGAAGCGTAGACCCCCTCATTGCTGCTTCAAAAGATAAGAATCCTGCTGTACGGCAGCTGGCGATTCAGGCATTGGGTCAAATTGTAGATGAGCGCATCGTTGGACCTCTTAGCGCTGCTTTGGAGGACCCGGACCAGAACGTCCGCTTGGCTGCGGTGCGAGCTCTTGGGAAAATGGGGAGCCTTGCCCCGGTGGAAGCGCTCATTGCAGCTTTAGGGGACAGGCGCGAAATTGTTCGTGTCGAGGCAGGGTGGGCCCTCAAGAGACTCACGCGAGAGGATTTTGGAACGGATCAGGAGCGTTGGAAACTGTGGCGGAATTCCAAGCGGAAAACCGCCGCAGCGAAACCATGATATGCGGAGATGGTGTCGAATCTGATGAGCACCAACGGTGCGGCACCTATGTGTGATGCTGCGCTAGAAGATTGACGAACGGAGTTTTCCATGTGGCGTTTGTATAAGTTATTAGTCGGTCTCGTTACGTGCAATCGCATCTCCAAGGTGGGTGGCTATATGGCCACCTTTGGAACGATCTCGGGCATCGTCTACCTCGTGATGACCATCTTGTATCACGCCGAAAACGCATACGGCGGAATCATTTTCCTGGCAGTTGTACCACCAACTTTTTTCGGTGGGCTTCTTCTTGTTCCATTCGGTATCTACCTCGAGTTCAGGCGGAGGAGCAAAGAAGATCCCAGCCTGGGAGAAAAACCGCTCGGCGCGATCCTGCAGGCGCTATCCGGGGAAAGCGACGTTCGCAACCGCATCATCACCTTTGTCATATTTAGCGGCATCAACGTTGCCCTTACAATGGTTATCTTCGTCGCAAGCCTTGATTACCTGGATTCGCCCTCTTTCTGCGGCCAGCTATGCCATGCTGTTATGAGACCTGAATTCACCGCCTATGAGCGCTCGCCGCATGCTCGCGTTCCCTGCGTCCAATGCCACATCGGTCCCGGAGCCTCGTGGTTCGTGAAATCCAAAATAGCGGGATTGCGACAGGTCTACGCGATCATGGCCAAAACCTACCATCGCCCGATCCCAACTCCGATCGAGCAGCTGCGGCCGGCGCGCGATACGTGCGAGCAGTGCCACTGGCCCGAAAAGTTCCACCAGGATAAATTGAAGATCATCACGCACTATAGAAACGACCGGAACAATACCAAATATTACACGGCCATACTGCTGAAAGTCGGTGGACCGGAAGCCGAAGGGGCAAAACCGACCGGAATTCACTGGCATGTGAGTGGCGGGAATCGCGTGATATACGCATCAGAAAAAGGCGAGCGAAAAGACATTTTATGGATTCGGTTTGAACGCAACGGCCAGCCGCCGGTCGAGTATCGCTTCACCGGAAGCTCTCTCTCGGATGCGCAGATCGCGGCGCTCCCGAAACGGACAATGGACTGCGTCGATTGCCACAATCGCCCGACACACATCTATCGCACGGCAGACAGCGAATTGGAGACCATGTTTGGCCGCTTCCCCGATTTCCAGAATATCCCTTACTTGAAGAAGGCGGCAAGCGAGGTACTGGCACAGCATTTCAGCGATGACGCAATCCAGAACGGAGAGGTGAAAAAAGCGCTGTTGTCATGGTATGTTGCGCATCCCGAAGAGAAGCCTGATTCGCGGTTGCTGGAGCAGGCATCGGACAAGGTGCAGGAAATTTACGGCGATAATGTTTGGCCGCAGATGAACATCGGGTGGGGAACCTACCCCAATCACATCGGCCATACTGTCAGCCTCCACACTCGCGCGGGAGCCAAATCTCTTGGCGAAGCAATAGCGGGCGAGCCCGCAGTGGTTGGCAGCGCCGTTGGTGGTCTGGGATGCCTGCGTTGTCATGGCAATAATCACGTTACAGCCGAGGGAAAAGCAGTTCGGTCGGATTGCCGGCTGTGTCACACTCTCCTGGCGCTCGAAGAAGAGAAACCGCCCCTGTTCGATTTTATGGTGCATAAGGAAAGATGAGAGGAGTGGGGAATACCCACTAATAACATGCGGGCCCGCTGTTTTAGCACGGGCAAATGACCGACAAGAGACCTTGGGCGTATCGTTCGGGTTGAATCTCGGTCCCCCATGAAAAGGCAAAAAAGGAATAAAAATCTTTATGGCGCACAAACGAATGCTGGGGACAGGACTAATGTTGAGTGTCTTGTTGTGCGCGGTAAGACTAGCGACGACAGCCGCAGCACCGGAGGAACAGAAGCACTCCGACCCTTCAAAAAGCTGCGTTTTAGGCAAGTGCCATGCAGACATCTTGAAACATAAATACCTTCACGGCCCGCTTATTGTGGGGCAGTGCACGGTCTGTCACGCTCCGCTTCCCGGAAATCAACACAAGTTCAGGGTGGAGCAGTCTGCCATCAAGCTTTGCGCCGCGTGCCACAAACGCGTGGATACAACGGGATACATGCTGCACGACCCGGTTGCGAAAGGAAAATGCCTGAAATGCCACGATTCGCACGGATCGGAAGAACCCTCCATGGTACGCCTGAGCCCACAAGTCAAAATGTGCAATGACTGCCACAAGCCGGTGCTGACCAGGAAATATGCACATAAGCCTGTTGCCGAGGGCAAGTGCTTGTCCTGCCACCCCGCGCACGGAAGCAGGGCTAAAAAGCTGCTTGACGCCTTGGGAAGCGAACAATGCCTCCAGCAGTGCCATGAGAAAATGCGGCCGGTAGTTGTAGCAGGGAAGGAACAGAAACTGCATCTGGCTTCCGAAGATTGCTCCAAGTGCCACAGAGCCCATGATTCCAACTATCCGTCGCTGCTGACGCGATCCCCTGCTGAGCTATGCCTGGACGGGTGCCACAAAGAGATAAAGGAAAACAGAGTGTCGAGCGAGTTCAAGCATGACGCAATGAAAAAAGAACTGGCCTGCGTCGAGTGCCACAGAGCGCATGACAACAAGTTTGGCCGCTTGCTCCGCAAGCCGGCAACCGATCTATGTTTTACCTGCCATGACGAGTTGCAGACTCAGCTTGAGACGGCAAAGTTCAAGCATCGCCCGGTGGCAGACAAGAGTTGCCTCTCCTGTCACGTGCCGCACGACTCGAATTACAGAAAGCTTTTGTTCACCGATTATCCGTCCGACATCTCCTCTGCTTACGATCCATCCAACTATGCCTTCTGCTTTTCCTGCCATTCGGAGAAAATCGTAAGCGAACGCTACACGGATACGAATACGGATTTTCGCAACGGCCGGCTCAATTTGCATTACCTGCATGTCAACAAAGAGAATGGCGGGCAGACCTGCCGGGCTTGTCATGGCGATCATGCCGGCAACCAGCCCAAGCAGATCCGCGACACGACTCCGCTCGGGAGTTGGAAAATTCCGCTTCGGTTTAAGAAAAGCGATACCGGAGGCGGATGCCTCGCAGGATGTCACAGCGAGTATACCTATGACCGTGTCAAACCAGCGCAGCTCAGGGCACAATAGGCCCCGTTGGGCCGGCACGGACAAAGAGTGAAGTACGGATTACCAGTGCAGAACTATGATACGGTTTTATTCGAGACGGCAAAAATATGAACAGCCTTTGATTCAATCCCGTTTACTATGCAAAACATCTCGTTCCTGAAAATCAAGCGAAGCATGATCCGCGATTCTGACTACACCAAAAGCATCGCTGTTTGGGTGGCGAGCGCACTAATGCAATTTATTTCACTGATTGCGCTTTTCGGTGTATGTGGGCCTGTTTCCGCCCAGGAGCAGAAGTCCCCTGCAAAACCGATTCCGACGGTTAAGCCGCATGATCCGTTGGCCGGAAA
>JAHFUH010000529.1 GCA_023265215.1 Acidobacteriota bacterium | reverse complement strand
TTTGGCCATTTTCTCAGTTTCCTGAACCCGCGACCGTATAAGATTTGCATCGGGTGCGTGGGGCGCAGCTTTGAGATATTTTTTCATTGCCTCAATCGCGCCGGCAGGGTTATTTTTTTTCGCGAGAACATTGGCCAACACCAGGTTTATTTGAGGAATTTGATTGCCGTAATCCATCCGCTGCCCCCGGAGAGCGCTCTTTTCCGCGAGATCCAGCTTGTCGAGATTGTAGAAAGCCAGAGCATTGAGAAAATGTCCCTCGGGGCTGGCGATTGGGTCCAAAGCCAGAGCTTGATCTGTAAAATCCGCCACATCCTGCCATTGCCCTTCTTTAGCAGCTAATTGAGCCAGCCCAATATAGGGCCCGATAAAAAGCTTGTCGGCGATAATCGCTTTATTATAGGCATTTCGAGCTTCTTTGCGGAGCTGCTGCTCCTGATAGAGCTGCCCTAACTCAAGCCAAGCCTGGGCATAATCAGGATAAATTTCCACCGCCGAATTAATAAGTTTTTCGGCTTGATTGAGTTCTTTTTTCCTGGATGCTTTCCTGCCGTTTTCCAGAGCCTTTCGGGCAGCTTTAGGGGCCAGAAAACTCGTGGCGCTGGTGGATGTCCCCTGCACTCTCGTCATTGGATACAGAACGATTGTCCCTGCTTCAAACAATCCTATGCCGGACACTCTCCCTAACGGGATTGCAGAAGATCGATAGCCTGCCAGTTGAGCTCTCAGATCACAGCCCATCAACCTCGAAGATAATGGCATTGCAAGCTGATCGACGGCAGATCTCGAATTATCGGAATTCAGGCTTGTCAATATATCCCTTTCCAGTGGATCCTGCCCGTAAGATTGACTTGCATCCGCGAATATGCGCCCCGCCCTGTTTGGGTCACCAAGCTGATAGCCGAAATGTCCCGCCACATCCACTATGGTCTCCTTCACGACAATCCCGCCGCAAGTCCGCTCTATTACAGCGCCAAAAGGGGGAGGCGCTCCGTCATCCAATACAACAGAACCTGTTATGAATAGCAGTTGCTGATTGGGTTGCTGCTCGCGAGTGTTTCGATTGTCCGTCGGAGTTGTCGGGACCGGGGTTGGAGCAGGCGTTCTGCTTGGAATCTTGGGAGGAGTTGCAGCCGGGGCGGTGCCCGCACCGGACGTCCCGCTTTGTTGAGCAAAAGCCCAAGGCAGAATTGCCAATGCAATCAGCACCAGAAAAACTCTGCTTAGAACCCAGGAGAACTTCATACGACCTCCATTGAACCGACATTCATTTTCATAAATGACAGATCTATTTGCCTTTAATAAATATACATCTATTCATATTAAATGCAACTTGAAATGAAAGCGTTAATATTCCGGCAATCAGCTTTCAGCCTTCAGCAAAAGTCTCATGAAGGGGTGGCGGATGGAAGGCTGCTTGGAAAATCAATTACTTAGAATAAATATAACAAATTATAACTATTTTTCCTAATTTGTTCTATAATATGCCTCATCTCTAGTCATGGAGATAGGGCCGGCACAGCAAGTAGAGTGGAAGCTCCTCCTGGCGAGTCGGCCCTCTGTTTATGCCAAAAAATAATACCACCTATCCACGTTCATCCGCATTGTTCGGGCATACCGGGTCCAATGCATGTCTCCAAAACAGGAGAGTATCGTTCATATCGAATACAAAAAGGACTGTTTCGGTTGCAGCGTTCCTAATATCAGCAATTTTCTATATTACAACTTCTTATTCTGCCCACAAAGGCATGCGGATGACAGCGACAGGCCCTAATCTAGAATCGATTCATCATTGCGGCGGCCCCGCCGGAGCGACAGGCACATCCCGCAGAGTGTAGGGGGCCTGTTGAATTTGCAGCTTCAGTTCGCAGGTTTTCTGTTTTCGGGTGCTTTGATCGTAGCCCAGGGCTATTTCCAGACGTGATTCCGAGTCGATCCATCTTCCTTGATAAACACGCGGAACGATAGACTGAGGACAGGAGCATTGGTAAGTGAACCCGGAGCCGGAGTTGCCATTCCAGGCATTGCCGTATCCTGAAACGTCAATGTTCGGCGGAGGAGTCCCGCTCAGTTGAGAAGTGATTATCTGGACGCGCAACTTATAGGGCTCCAGGCTTTCCTTTTCAGCCGGATCAATGAAAAGGCGAAAGGCGACCTCAATGTTTGCCATCACGTCGACGGGTGCGCCATCCAAAGTGCCGGGAGAGAAACGCCACTTAGTTGCAATCGTGCTTATGGCTGATTCATCCAGACCATATCCTAAACTCCGCAGAACCTTGAAGGAGTCCACGGTGCCATCTTTGCGAATGACAGCCTGAACAACGACAATTCCTTCGACTCGTGCGGCTCTGGCCTCAGGGGTATAAGCCGGAAGCGGCTGCTGAAGTGGAACAGGCGGCTTTACACCGTTTCCCACAACATACACGCCGCCGGGCCCTTGTTTTGATGCCGCCCCGTTTCCCATACCATAGCCGGGGGCATTCTGTTGTTGTGCAATGACCGATGAAATCAGAATGAGAAGAAAAGCAAACATAAAAAACAGAACCCTACAGGATCTCATCATTATGATTCCTCCTCACGTAGTCCGGTTATAGTCTGGAAGCTAATATACTACCAAAGAATAGAGTACCGGACCCTGCATGAAAGATCATTTTTTGCGAATGCGCAGCGGTTCCCTTATAGCAACTCAATACAATTTTCAATATAGCCGACTTTTAATCCACTCCAATGATTTGGTCAGCAAGTTTCCGGAGAGCTCATATGTAAGACGACATTTTGCGGATTCGTGTCTAACTCAAGCTTAATCCTCATCTTGCGCATAGGGCCAGAAGCCGGCTTGAAATTCAATTTGAGTAGGTTGCCCAGCGAGTCATCCTTCACAAATGCCTTGCGTACTGTCTGACCGACCTTGGAACGGTCATCCATTTCCAGTTCGAATCCGTAAGCGGTCAGTTCTTTTTCCAAAATGTCGAGATAGGGCCGCAAGTCGAAAGATGGATTCCCTTCCTGTAGGGCAAAATCAAGGTCTTCAGAAAAACGATTCAATCCGTGGAAAACCCGGAGACAGGTGCCACCCTGAAATCCAGCCTTCTTGAAAAAATCAGTTCGTCCAAGTGCTGCCATCAGAATCTCCTGGGTGATTTCACGGAGGGACTGTTCTTCCTCCAGGCTTGAAAGGCAATGATACCCGTCCAGACGATCTTGAATCATCTTTACACTCATCTGTTTAAGTCCTTTTGCAAGCCTTCAAGAAATCGCCGCACACGCCGGGAAGAGTAGTTGGCGAGCAGGCGATCGAAGGTCTCGACCTTGATGCCGGCCACTTGGTTTTCATCTACTCGCAGACTATCAATGACCGGGCCGGCGGAGATCCAATCAAGTCTGTGCGCATAAACGTAGTCTGCCAAAGCTTTCAGCGGCGATGCTATTAAGAAGCTCTCGCCGGCCTGAAAACCCGGTTCGCTCTTGCCGCCGCCCTCTTTTTCGATGCGAGTGACTTCCGTATAGAAGACCTTCTGTGGAATCCGGGTGAAGCTGAAATGTCCAAGGGGCGTCTCAACTTCGCGTGACCGATCCATGGAGACGCTTGTAATGGCGTATACCGCTTCGGGGATCCAGTCGTGATACGACAACGCCGTTTCCAGGCTGACGTAGCTGGGACCGTGGACCGCTGGGCCAATACCATCGGATCGGGTTTTCGCCGGAGGTATTTGGATGCCAGGCAGTAAAGTCCCCGGTGAATCCTTGTGACCTCACCCGATTTCAGTGCCCGCTTGAGAAGAGCGAATTTATGGTTTGAATTTCCGCCCACCCAGCGAGAGACTTCCATCAGAGTAAAGATGCCTGTATCGGATTTCTCCAGGACAGTTTCGGTCAGCTTTTGCATTTGTGCATAATACGGTCACAATATGACAGTATTATGCATAATGCGTGGTTGCCCGAAATAGGACAACAGAGTACAAATCAACCATAGGTCAGATACCGGTACGAAGCGTGGTGGCGTACTCCCGAGTACTGGAGATAGTTGTCAAGAATTCCTCACAAACCTGGCAAAGGAGTCTGGAATCGAGACTCCTACTCGATAAGACCTGGCTCGGTTGGATCAAAGGAGGGCGAAAAAGGGATCCAATGATGATTGGAAGCATCCGTATGATCCCGATGCCCTCATTACGAAGATGAAAGATGG
>JAHFUH010000091.1 GCA_023265215.1 Acidobacteriota bacterium | reverse complement strand
CTCGCCTCATGTAGTAATGGCGGACAAGCCCGTTGAAGTTATATGGGGAAGCCGTTCCTACATATGTTTCGTAATCGGTGATTTCCGGAACCTGGTTCAGCTTTGCCGCAAGTGCGCGGGTCGCCGCCGCAGTTTCTTCCAGGCTTGTGCCTTCGGGCATATCCACGATTACCTGGAATTCGCTCTTATTGTCGAACGGCAGCATCTTCACAATAACCAATTTGAAGTAGACCGTGCTCATCGCTGCGATCAGCAGCACCACGACCAATCCTAGGAACAGCCATTGGTTTCTGTTGCGGGCAAGCAGTTTGCCCATAAACCAGCGATAGAGCCGGGTCGTGCGGTCTTCAGCTTCCCCGGCCTCATGGCCTGCATGCGCTCCACGCAGAAATCGCAGAGCAGCCCAGGGAGTGATAACGAACGCTACAAGCAATGAAAAAATCATGGCAGCCGATGCCCCGACCGGGATCGGCCGCATGTAGGGTCCCATCAATCCGCGCACCATCGCCATCGGCAGAATAGCGGCAATAACAGTGAAGGTGGCCAGAATGGTCGGATTGCCAACCTCGTCAACCGCTTCCACCGCAACATCGGCGAACGAACGGTTCCGGTTCTGCAGCATACGTTTGTGACGGACGATGTTTTCAATGACCACAATCGCGTCGTCGACAAGTATTCCAATAGAGAAGATAAGGGCAAACAGGGTAATCCGATTGAGAGTGTACCCATAGAGAAGGAAGATAACGAGCGTCAAAGCCAGAGTCACTGGAATCGCAACCGCCACAACGCCGGATTCTCTGAAGCCGAGAACCAGCCAGATCAGGATTGTGACTGAAATGACGGCAATCATCATGTGAAGCAGCAGTTCGTTGGATTTCTCGGCTGCGGTTTCCCCGTAGTTGCGGGTGACCGTCATCTGAAGCGAGGCGGGGAAATTGTGCAACCGGAAGTTCTCCGCTTTTTTCAGCGCCTCTTCCGAGAGCACGACCGCATTTTTCCCTTTTCTTTTTGCCAGCGTAATTGTAACGGCGGGCATTAAATCACCGCCGATGCTTTTGCCGGAATTCAAGGTCCGGCTTGGCATTATATTGATGCCTTTGAGCTTTGCCGCCGCGCCCGGCGAAAAGAAAACATAATCGGCGGGCTCTTCCGGTCCGTCGGTAATCTTGGCCACATTACGCAGATAAACTGGCGTGTTGTTCTGCACCCCCAAAATCAGACTTTCAACATCTTCCGCATTTTTGAAAAAACCGTCCAGATGGATTGAAAAAGCCTCATTCCGCTGGGTCATGATTCCTGCGTGAGTCTCACGATTTTCCATCTGCAGCACATTCTGGATGCGCGAAACGCTTACTCCGTAGGCCGCCATTTGTACCGGATCCGGCTCCACCAGCATTGTCCGCCTCTGGCCGCCAATCAGCTGGGTTGCGGAAATATCCGGAATCTGCTGCAGCTCGTTCCTTAGTTCCGCCGCTGCGCGCCGGATCTGAAATCCATCCAGCTCACGGCTCCAAAGCGTCAGGGCAAGAAATGGAACATCGTCAATGGATCGCGGCTTTATCAAAGGTTGCGACGCGCCCGGAGGAATCAGATCAAAATTCGAGAACATCTTCTGGTTGAGGCGAACAATGCTTTTTTCTTCATCCTCGCCCACATAGAATCGAACGATCGCGATGCTCGCTCCCGGGCTGGAAGTGGTGTAGACATATTCAACCCCGGGGATTTCCCAGAGCAGGCGTTCCATCGGTTTCGTGATCCGGGTTTCCACTTCTTTTGCGGATGCGCCGGGAAAGGAAACCATCACATCGATCATAGGAACAATGATCTGTGGTTCTTCTTCTCTTGGAAGCAGCAGCACCGCCGCTACCCCGAGCGCAATGGAAGCTACGAGAAACAGAGGCGTGAGCTTGGAATTAATAAACGAGTGGGCCAGTCTTCCTGCAATCTGCGGTTTGCTCATGGTCCGATCTCCTTAGCGTTCCACTACCGGGATGCCCTCAACGATCTGATCGCTCACTATGGAAATGATTTTTTCTCCCGGTTCGATTCCGGAGAGAACTTCCACGCGTTCGGCATCAAACGCAACAATTTTGATCAGCCGGAAATGGGCCTTGGATGCGGCATCCACAACAAAAATTCCGGTAAGCTGACCCGTTTGACGGACTGCCGACCTCGGCGCCAGCAGCGCCTCGTGGTTCCCGGCCGACGCCTCAACTTTCACAAACTGACCGCTTGGCATCGAGAAGTTGGATGGAAGGTCGATCTTGAATTGGATGCTGTGGGTTGCGGGATCGGACTGCGGAACAATTTCCGAAATGCGTCCCTCACAAACAGCTCCTGTTTCCGTATCCCGGAGTTTTATGGCCGCGCCAATTCTGAGGATGCCCAATTGTTGGGCCGGAATATTGGCAAGCACCTGCGGCTTGTCTATGGACTCGATCACCAGCAAAGGAGTTCCCGGGAAGATTGCTGTTCCGGGGTCGGCCTGCCGCTGGACGATTCTTCCCGGGGAAGGAGCTTTGATTTCAGTCCAGCTCAACATTACATCCATGCGGCCAGCTTGTGCCTTGACCTGGGATATCCTGGCTTCCGCCTGCTTAATGCGATCTTCCGCGGCAGCCACCATCGCCTCTCTCGAAGCGAGTTCCGCAGCGCCGGTGTCGCGACGCGCCCGGACCTCGTCAAGCTCCTGCGGAGAAACCGAACGGGACTCCAATAATTTCTGATACCGGTTCAATGTCTGGCCGGCCAGCTCTGAAGAAGCTTTCGCGGCTGCCTGCATTTCGAGTGCTGCCTGACGCGCTTTGCGCGCCTCGGAGAGCGCTGCCTGGGCTTCATCAATTGCAGCCTGTGCCGCGGCTTTCTGGCTTTGGGCATCCCGGGCATCCAGCATAGCGAGAGTCTGATCTTTTTTTACGATATCGCCAACCCGGACGTTCATTTCACGGACAAATCCATTGATTTGCGATGAGAGCGAAATGCGACTGCGCGGCTGCACAATTCCAGGCGCTTCGACAACGGACTGAATGGATTCGTATCGGACTGCAACAATGCCGGCAGGAACAGGCTGCATTGTGGCTCCGAAACGGCTCTCCTGTTTTTCGCCGCACGCAACCTGGATCAATAGTCCTGAAACAGCCGCAAGAATTAGGCCTCTGGATTTCATGGTGTGTTCCTCTAATAGTCTCATTGCAGATTCATAGCCGGCGATGCCGGACTCAATACTCCGGCTGCATATTCAATTTGTGCGTAGCTGAGCCGCTGGCGATAAATGGCCTCGGCAAGGCCGGTGCGGGCGGCGCTGCGGGCGGTTTCAGCCGAAAGGAGATCGGTCATGGTGGCCAGACCGACATCATAGCGGTTTCGTAGGATGCGGAGCCCCTCCTCGCTTTGGGCCTCGGCAGTTTGAGCTGCGAAAACCTGTTGTTCTGCTGCCCGGTACTGGATCAGCGCCCTGCGGATCTCCAGTTGCATTGCCGATTCCATGGCTGAGATCTGCCTTCGCTTCTGCTCTCGGCGCTGGCGGGAGGCTTCAAGCTGCGCCGCGTCGCTTCCACCCGCAAAAAGATTCCAGCGCAATGTGATTCCAGCCGCCCAGTTGTTCCCTCCATAGTCATTCAGCGAGGGATTGTCCGCTTCCCACGTCGTATATCCTGCTATTACCGGCAAGCGTTCCTTTGCGCGGGAGTTCACTGCCACCTCTGCCTGCCGCAGTTCCGTCAGGAGATTCTGATAATCCGGGCGCCGTTTTTTTTGCTCTGAAATCAAAGTGTCTTCAACCGGAATCGATATGTTTTTCACTGTGAGCGGTGCAGTTTCGCCAATTGCCTGGCCGAGCGGATTTCCCATAAGCCGATTGAGCTGCGCACATGCAGTTTCCAGTTGTCCTTGCGCCTGGATTTCCTGCTGTTTTGCCGCGGAAAGATATACGCGGCTTCGCAGCAGATCGGCTTCAACGGCAAGTCCGCTCTCCACTCGCGATTTGGCCTGGCTCTCAATTGCTTCCGCAGATCGTAGCGCCGCCCTGGCTGTCTCGATCGCGTCCTCTGCCAACGATGTCGCGTAATAACCGCCAAAAACGGAAAACAACACCTGCAGCTTGTGCTCCTCGTTGGATTGATCGGCCAGATCGATGCCGAGACGGGCCTGTTCCCGCCGGTTACGGGTCCTTCCAAAATCCCAGATATTCTGCTGCACGGTAGCGCGTGTCTGCAGGTTGTCCATAGCCGAAGGCGCGTTGAGGGACGGAAGCGAGAAATTCCCGGCTGTGAATTGTTGTTGTGTCAGAAGCGTGCCGAAAACAAACACCGGATTGTTGCCGGCCAGGTAGGACTGTTCGAAATCAAGGCGCGGCAAATAGCCCGCCCTCGTGGCCTTGAATTCGGAGCGGGCAGCCTGCCGGCCCGGCGCGTCAACGGCCAGGTCCGGGTTGTTTTCCAAAGCCCGCGCAACCGCGTCGGAAAGCGATAGCCGCTGCTGGGCTGTAAGCGAACAGCTTAAAAGAAGCAGCATTATTGCAAATGTCCAAATTCTCTTGTGACGTTGTTTATTCATAATTTGCCCGTACAGGAGTTGCTAACGCGCCTTTGCCGATGGCGCCGCAACAGAATGGATTGCCGAAGCCAGTTTTTCTCCCTCTTTC
The DNA here is from genome assembly GCA_023265215.1 of Acidobacteriota bacterium. Lineage (GTDB taxonomy): Bacteria > Acidobacteriota > UBA6911 > UBA6911 > UBA6911 > UBA6911. The sequence goes on along the minus strand of JAHFUH010000091.1, from coordinate 8,331 downwards.
AATCGCCGATAAAGAATGGAACGCATGATGGCGCAGGCCTTATGGATTTCCGGATCGGTGAGGCGATAAAAGATCTGCCTTCCTTCGCGACGCGATTCCACGATACCTCCATGGGCGAGCAACGCCATATGCTTTGAAAGGTTTGCCTTTGAGATCTGCATCTCAGAGATCAAATCCGACGCAGAGGTTTCCTGATCATTAAGCCGGTCCACAATAGCCAGCCTGAGCGGGTGGCCGAGGGCCTTGCAGATATCGCACTGCATTTCGAATATTTTCTGCAGCAGCCGTCTGCTTTCGCCTGATGGTTTCATCGTTTTCACAGTTTATATGTTTCCTAATATGGAAACAATATATTACACGCAACTTTATCCTGTCAATCAAATTCTATTGGCCGCTGACTGCCTGGAGTTTTTTTGTAGGGCGGGACTTGTTTATCGGCAATAGCACAGTCTTGCAGCCGCCGACAGACGCGGACACGCGGAGTCCGCGTACGTCGGCGGCTGATAAAATCCTGGTGCGGCTCCTAAACCGCAGAGAGCAGCACATCCTCCGTTTTGGCCGTGCGCCCGGCGGCATCCACGGTCACGATCTGGTATTGGTGCGCAACCTTGTCGGAGAGGACGTCCTCAAAGGAAAACGGAGTCTGGCGCACCTGCGGCTTGTGGGCAACCTGGCCGGCTTTCTGGCGGTCGCGGAATATTTCGTAGCGTACGATGGGTTCATCGCCCGCATAGGCGGTTTGCCATTTTAATTGTGCAACCCGCTTCTGCCCGCGCATCTCCTGCTTGGCCGCGGGATTGCGAGGAGCACCGAGCGCTTGCGCCGGGTCCTGAAAGTAATTTGTTTTACCGTTTTTGACTGCACCGGCCATTTTTTCGATCTCCCGCCGGTCCGAGACGCTGATGGCGTTGGATTCGATCTGAGCGGCGAGGAGGTTTTGTTGCATCTGGCAGGCAGTTAAATCTGCATCAATGTGCCCCGTTCCGATGATGGCGGTGTGAATGCCGGGCGTGCTTAAGGAGTACTCAATCAGCCGGCGGCTCGGCAGAGTCTTGCTGCCGACGGTACGGACCACCTGCTCCGGCTTTGAGGTGAAGGTTGCGTCTTTCGTGTACATTGCGCCATCAGCAAAGACCTTCATTGCAATAAGCCCCATATTGTTGGCCGCGGCCACGGGAATGACGTTGTACTGCATGTTGAAATTCAGGCGGTCATTGGCGTTGATGGCTACCAGCATCCCTTCGAGAATGCCCCGGACATCGCGCTGAATCATGTCCATCATCACGGCGGGTGAAGCATGCCCTGAGAAGCCTATGTGGCGAATGAGCTTCTCTTCCTTGGGATTGATCCCCGTAAGATTGGTTCCATCGCGGTAATCGATCAATGTGGCCAGGGCGCCGATCGTTTCCGCCTTGGGATCGGGGCGGTCATAGCCTTGATACAGTGCGTCGACATCTGCCATGCTTGAAACGCTGTGCAGCAGAACCATGTTAAGGTACGCACCCTGAGGGTAGGAACCCCGGCCGTCGCCGAAGACCTGGGACAGGGTTCGTCTGAGGTCATCCGCGGTGTGCGATCCTGGCGCTCCATTGGTGACGTTGATCAAACCCTGCTTCTGCCATCCGCCCTTTCCAAAACGCAGAGCCGTTTTGCTCGTCAGAAACATCGAACTGCGGAGGCGTTCATTGTAGCCCGGCTGGCCGGGAATCAAGTGCAGTTGGCGAAATGCCTTGCCGTAATTTTCCTGGCTGCCGTCGTAGACGTTCGATGTGTCGAAATAATTCACGCCCAGGTCAAATGCTTTCAGGATAATCTTGGTTGGATCTTCGCCGGCAGGCGTCCACTCCAGCGATGCCTGTCCGCCGAGGCCGAGCGTCGTTGCTTCAAAGCTCAGGCGGCCCATGAGGCGCTTCACCGGCTTGCCACTTTGGGGCTTGCCGAAAGCAAAATACGGCCCGAACGACAAGGCGGCGGAAGTGAGTGTAACGTCTTTAACAAACCGGCGGCGAGAAAACATGGGAATCTCCTTTTCTTAAAACCTCAGGGTATGTCAGGGGTTGAATAAATTCTACACTATTGTTTGCGTGACTGGGACTGCCAGGGCAATTTCTCTAAATCCACATTCCCGCCGCTGAGGATCCCGCCGATCTTCAATCCTCTTAGATCAACTTTCCTTTCCAACAGCACACCTATTGCCACAGCCGACGATGGCTCGATGATGATCATCTTCGAGAGTAGCGGGCATGCTGGTCCCTTTTAATCCGGCGTATTGCCGACTCTTTTGTAGTCAGCAGCCACCGCAATATCGATAAAGACTATGGGTTTGTTGATTATCTTAAAATTCAGCGGGCCGTGGTACAGGCCGGCCGGGATATAAAGCGCTGTGGGCCGGGTAATGATATGCTTTTCCAGGTGGATCTCGTCCTCCCCCAGAGCTATCTCAATCTCCGCATCAAATAGCCTCTGGTCGTCCGGATCCGCGGAATAGAAATGCAGGTACTGGGGAAATTCGTGCTGGTGCGGCTGGGTAACCATCAGGAAGGCCCGATTGATAAAAATACAGTCAACGGAGAGATGCCCTCCTCCGAACTCCTTCAGATGCCGCGTCGATGATGCATCCCACAGCCCCGGGAATTTGGGGCTTTCATGAAGCACATCCGTACTGAAATACTTTCCAAATTTATTTGTGTCCATTTGGCTCCTTCTCGCATGCCCTTAGAGTGTGAGGTCACTATATGATACGGGCGCAAAAATCACAAATGGCAAACCAGTCTCGGATTGTCAATTGTCACCGGCCAATGGTCATGGCCAAAATAATTACAATTGATCAATGATATTTGATAAACCCACCAGACACCTTATTAGCCAAGTTTCCCGCGTGGGATTGTGAAATAGGGATATAATTGCAATAAAGAAGGAGGTCCGCGTTATGTCCGTATTCCGATTCCTTTTGGTCCTGGGAATGTCCGCCGCAATGGCTGCGGCGCAAAACTCCCCCAAGACTTCAACGGAAATCCAATATGCAGTCATGAGCCCGTGGGCGGAAGTGGATGTCATGCCGCTCAAAGGGATCTCGCCGAGAATAACGACCCTGGCGGGCAAGAAAATCGGAATTTTTGTCAATTACAAGCGCGCTGCCAAGCCCATCAGCCTGGCGCTCGAGAAGAAACTGAAATCCACATTTCCCACATCCGAGATCAGCTTTTTCCAGTCTCCCGAGTGGAATGTCTCGGAGATCGAAACCAAGGACAAGGATAAATTCACAGGTTGGGCCAAAGGAGTGGACACAGTCATCCTGCTGGTCGGGGACTGAGGGTCCTGCACAAAGTTCCTCGTATATAACGCAATAGCGATCGAGGACTTTGGCACGCCGGTCGTGATACTGGCGAATCCAGGCTTTGTCACAGACGCTCATTCGGCAGCTTCCAGCAAAAGGTCTCCTGGAATCCGGGTGCTTCCATTAAACGTGGCATGCGAATCCACAGTAGCCGAGGATATTGATGCCGGCACAGCCGCCGCGATACCGGGCATCGTTGAAATGCTGACGAAGCCATTGACCGCTGAAGAGAAATCGCCCAAACAGGCGGTGGCTGCATCCTCAAAGATTACTTTCAGGGGGAACTACGATCAAGTGAACCGGTACTTCTATCGAAACGGCTGGACCGACGGCTTGCCGATCGTACCGCCCACCGAAAAGGCAGTGGCTGAAATGATGACCGGTACAGACCTGCCCGCGAGCCAAGTGGTCTCTAAGGTCATCCCGAGATTAGGCAAGGCCACCGTGGAAAAAATTGCAATCAATGCCGTCATGGCAGGAGCGCTTCCCACGCACATGCCGGTCCTGATCGCCACAGTGCAGGCCCTGGCGGATCCGAAGACACGGTTCGATACCTTCGAAGTCAGCACGGGCTCCTGGGCGCCATTTATCGCTGTCAACGGCCCGATACGCCAGGACATCCACCTGAACTACAGTTCGGGCGCCTTCAGCCCGGGGGACATCGCCAATGCCGCAATAGGGCGGGCAGTGGGATTGATCGTGAAGAATATCGGCGGCGCCAGGAAGGGCGTCGAGGATATGGGCGTGATCGGCAATCCCGCCAAGTACAGTCTCGTGCTCGGTGAAAGTGAAGAAGAAAGTCCCTGGGAGCCGTTGCACGTTGAACGGGGATTCAAGCCCGAAGACAACACAGTGACCATGTTCTTCCCCAACGGCTACACGCAGAGTGTGCCGCGCGAGACCAGCGCGCAGGGCATTGCTCAATCTCTGGTAGACATGGGGCCCTGGAATATGTCCTGCCTTATCGTGATCCCTTCGCACGCCAGGATTCTCTCGAAGGAAGGGTGGACGAAGAAAAAGCTTAAGGAATTTATTTTGAAGAATGCGCGTTCCCCATTCCCGGCGAGGCAGGGGAATTTGGACGTACTTTCACAACCTCCGCCGGCCGTTGATACCGACGGCCTTATGATTGTAGTCGCCGGCGGACCTGGCGCCTGGATGGGAATGCTCCGAAGCGTGGGCGGGATCGAAAACGCTTTTGTTACAAAGAAAATCGAACTGCCGCGCAACTGGGACAAACTGGTGGCAAAGTACAAAGACGTTGTGCCTGTTTATAAAAAGTATTAAAAAACTACGCCACGGATTAAACAGATTTCGCGGTCTCTTTTATTTCTGTGAAATCTGTATAATCCGTGGCGCTGTTCTGAATAAGCGTTAGCGCCGAAGATTATTTTGCAGTGACCATGGTTCGAGCTTCCTCCAGGCCATCAGATTTGGCAATGACCTGAATCTGCCCACTTTGCCCGCGTTTGGCTCGAATAATGACAAGCGCCAAGCCGTTGAATGCTTTGCGATCCTTCGATGGAAAGGGAGTGATATCGGTCGGATCACCGTTGTCGGTCGCAACAATTTCTCCGGGGCCGCTGACTTCGAAATGAATGAGGTTCATTGAACGAGGAACCATCTGCGCATTCTTATCCGCCACTGCAACGGTTATGAAGGAAAGATCTTTCCCATCATTCGCGACAGTCGGCCTGTCGGGCGTCCCAACGATTTTAGCGGCGATTCCAGCGGTCTTTACCGAATCTGTCGCCCATTGTTTTCCGCCTTTGTAAGCCACGACGCGCAGTTCGCCCGGCTCGTACACCACATCATCCCAGCGCAGGCGATATTCAAACTCCGCCTTTTTCTTGCGTCCCAGCGATTTGCCATTCAGAAAAAGTTCTGCTTCATCCCCTGATGTATACACATGCACAGGAGTCGCCTGGCCCGCGCGATCCGGCCAGGTCCAGTGCGGTAGGATATGCGCCATGGCGTACTCGGGACGCCAGTAGGATTGGTAGAGGTAAAACCGGTCCTTTTTAAAGCCGGCTAAATCGATGATCCCGAAATAGGAGCTGCGCGAGGCATCAAACGGCGTCGGCTCTCCCAGATAATCCCAACCCGTCCATACAAATTCCCCTCCCACGAACGGGTACTTGTCTTGTGCCGCAAATTCTTTTTCAGGGGAATAAGCCCAGCTGGCGAAGTACAAATCATAGGAGCTGACTTGCCGATTCGCAGTCTCCTCACCCGCGTTGGCTGAAGCAGGGGCTCCGAGACCGGATGCGACTGGGAAAGTATAGACTCCCCTGCTGCTCAAGGTTGCTGCCGTCTCGGTGCCCACAATGAATTTGTCCGGAAAGTTCTTATGAAACGCAGGGTATTGGGGCGACCCGCGGAAAAGCCCGGCGCCCTGATAATTCAGGCCGACAGCATCAATCGGCGCAGGAAACGGACTCGTCGCACCGGCACTATTCATCCCGCTTATTGTCGGACGCGTCGGGTCCTCTTCATGGCAAATGCCGGTGAGTTCTTTGGCGATCACAGCGCCCTCTACGCCGCCGCTTTGCTCGCCGACCTCGTTGCCAATGCTCCACAGGATCACGGAAGGATGGTTGCGATCCCTGCGCAGCATGGCCCGCAAATCCTGCTCATGCCAATCCGGATACACCAAGTGATAGTCCAGGGCGGTCTTCTGGCGCACCCAAACATCAAAGGCCTCATCCATGATGAGAAAACCCATTTTGTCGGCAAGCTCAAGAAGCTCCGGCGCGGGCGGATTGTGGCTCGTCCGCAATGAGTTGGCTCCCATCTCTGCCAGCATTTCCAGCTGCCGCTTCAACGCGCGGTAATTCACCGCAGCACCGAGCGCACCCAAGTCATGGTGGGCGCAGACGCCATTAAGTTTGATGTGCTCGCCATTCAAAAAGAAGCCCGCATCGGGATCAAATTTGAGCGTTCGGATTCCAAACGGCGTCTCATAAACATCAATGGTTTTGCCTTTCTGCTGCACGGTCGTCACTGCCACATACCGGTTCGGCTTCTGGCGAAGCCCCGTTCCCCACAGCTTCGGATTTGCAATGGTTCCGCTGGTTTCGATCGTGACATTGCCGCGCGCAGCGATCTGCATGTTCACAGGAGCAATCGAGGCAACGGCTCCGCCGACTTTACGATCCTCTCCGTCGATCTCGAATATCCGGGTAGCCACGCTCACGCTCGCATCCTGTTTCGAATCGTTGTCCACACTGATTTTCAGATTAACGCGCGCCGACGTTTTTGATATCTCCGGTGTCGTGACGTACGTTCCCCATTGACCTGCATGCACGGGCTCGGTCTTTACGAGCCACACATTGCGATATAGGCCTCCTCCGGGATACCAGCGGGAAGAGGATGACCGCCAGTCCGGATCTTTGGGCACTGGATTATCGAGTCGAATCGCCAGAACGTTTTTCCCGCCGGGCTTTGTATAAGGTGTCAGATTCAGGCGATAGGAGGCATATCCATAAGGCCATCCGCCGACGAACCGGCCGTTCAACCAGACCATGCTGTAAGACATGGCTCCGTCGATATCGAGAAAGATGGATTTTCCTTTATCGCCCGCCGGTATGGTGAGGCTCTTCCTGTACCACACAACTCCTGGAGAGGGCAGGCGTCCCATGCCGCCGCCAACCTTCGTGGTAAATGGGCCTTCGATGGCATAATCGTGAGGCAAATTCAATTTCTGCCAGGAACTGTCATCGAAATCCATAGCCGTATAGGCCACGTCTTCACCAAAATTTCCTTCCGGCTGTTTAGCCCCCTTACCAGGATCTTTAAGAAAACTGTTTCCGGTGGGCAGCATCCGGGATTTCATAACAGTCGCCGGAGCGGGCGTGCTGTTTGAAGGATCTCCCCTGGTGAAACGCCAATCATCATTGATCAGCGTTCGGGAGCGCCCGCCGGTTTGGGCGGAAATTGCAAAACATGCTGCAAGCAACAGGATTGTAAGATAACGATAGTTCGGCTTTGGCATCTGTATCCCTCGTTGTTGCTTCATATTATCACTGACGTCAGCGTTCGTCGGCGACCAAAGATGATTAGATGAAGCCCGATTGCCTGGTTGCACTCACATGGGAGAGAAAAGACTATAAAAAATTACAAGGGCTTTAGTCTAAAGACCAAAGCCCTTTGTTGTTCGCAGCAGCTAAATGCAGGTTTTAAGGCGGGAGCAGTTTTGTTTAAAAACCGCCGATTTAGAAGTGCTGTTTGCCCTGCTCCCTTAATCCGTGGGGACTCTCAATGCACCCGGCAAACCCATACAAAAACCAAGGAACATTGAGGAAGCCCCCACATAACTGCCATCTTACTTCCCTAAGAACTCGATCTTTTTGAGTTCTCGTTTTCTATAATGCTTAGACGACCAATAGTCAGCTTTGGGACGTGAAAATAAATACCTAATCAGCCATAGGCAAGATTACCCATGGAGTGCGGGTGGGGCACCGGGAGATGCAGAATTCGCGGAGTACACGGATAATTCCTTATTTTTCAGCGTTCTTCCGCGTATTCCGCGTACTCTGCCGTCCAGCCTGGCTCCTGATCATTGTTTTTTTTCGAGGAATATCGCAAGACATGGTTTAAGCTAAGGAACAGCTTTTCGAGGAGATCCCACTATGGCTGAACGCAAAATAAGCGGAAGTACCAAGAAACAGGTTTTACGGCGCGACTTTCTGACCGGCAGCGGAACAGCAATTGCGGCCGGTGCATTGACGACATTAATCCATGCACCGGCAGATGCGGCAGCAGCGGTTACATACAAGCCATCGACCGGCTATATAGTTTATGACAGCAGGTTGTGTTTTGGCTGCCAGAGCTGCATGTTCGCCTGCTCGATGACTCATGAAGGGGAAGCAAGCCCTTCAGCATCCCGAATCCAGATCATTCGCGACGCCCCCTCTTTCACCAAATACCCTTATGACATCGTCATGTCGGTATGCAGGCAATGCCTCACACCGCTGTGCGTGCAGAATTGCCCC
>JAHFUH010000528.1 GCA_023265215.1 Acidobacteriota bacterium | reverse complement strand
TCGCAGTGATGCGTCATCTACCCATAGTGTCAAATGTGTCCCGCAGTCAGGGTTATGGTGGGCAAACTTTTCATTGATTCTGGAAAAGCCGTCCACGTCCACAATCACGCCCACGTCAACGTTGACGTAGACGTAAACGGCTTTAAAGGAATCGGCCACGAACCAACTGGGTGCACCCCGACGCCGATTGCCATTACGCATGGGCAAGTCTTTTCGATATAATTGCATGCTATGAAAAAAGCATTAGCGGTCGTTCTGCTGTTCCTTTGCGGAAATTGTTTCGCTTGGTCCTATGCTTCCAAGCCTGTAGTTTCGATAAAGGTTATCAAACCGTCGGAACCTTTGACTCCTGGGAAGCCGGCTATCTTAAGAGTTGAACTTACAATTTCCAGCCCTTACCACATTCAATCCGATCACCCATTGGACAAGGATCTAATTCCAGCCACGCTGAAGTTTGAATCCATACCCGGAGTGCGTTTTGGCAAGACAACCTTCCCGTCGGCTCAAATTCGGAAGCTGAAAGGATTCGAAGAGCCCGTGTCGGTATTTGAGGGCGTTGTAGAGGCGACACTGGAGATTATCCCCTCCGCGGATTTGACGGAAAAAGAAATCAGTCTGAAGGGAGTGGCTGGCTACCAGGCTTGCGACGATAACGTCTGTCTCCCTCCCGTTCAAGAAGCCCTCAATATAAATCTGCCGGTCGGCATGGCTGTGCCTGCTGCGGCACAGACGCCAGCAACTGGATCTTCTCCCGACTCAGCAAAACCATTTTTGAATTTTGAAGATAAAAATCTGCCCGTCATTTTTCTTCTTGTTTTTGTTGGAGGCCTGGCGCTGAACCTGACCCCCTGCGTTTATCCGATGATACCAATCACAATCACCTATTTTGGAGGGCAGGCTCAGGGGCGGAAGGGGAGTCTTTTCATCCATTCCATGCTTTACACAATCGGGATGGCCGTAACCTATTCCGTTTTGGGAGTCATTGCGGCCATGACCGGAGGGCTGCTGGGATCTGCGCTTCGATACCCGTTAGTCCTTATTGGCATTGCCTGCATAATGGTTTTTCTTTCCTTGAGCATGTTTGATGTCTATGAATTCCGAATGCCGGGATTTTTAAACCGGCTGGCGGGAGGATCGCAAAAAGGTTTCGCCGGCACTTTTTTAATGGGGCTCACGGTTGGAATTGTCGCCGCGCCGTGTATCGGGCCTTTTGTTCTCGGGCTCCTGACTTTTGTTGGGAATAAAGGCAGCGTCGTTTTAGGATTTTCGCTTTTCTTCGTCCTTGCCCTCGGATTAGGGATCCCTTTTCTTGTGCTGGGAATTTTTTCCGGAAGCATACGGCGGCTCCCGCGATCCGGCGCATGGATGGTCTGGGTTCGAAAAATTTTTGGTTTTGTTCTGCTGGCTATGGCAGTTTTTTTCCTTAAAACGGTATTTTCGAACTTGCTCGCATATCAATTGACTCTCTCGTCAATCCTGTTTTTGGCCGGAATTTATCTGGCTTGGATTGATCCGACACAAGCGGGAGGGAAGGCATTTTCTTTTATTCGGAATATTGTGGGCATCGTTTTTTTTGCCGCAGCTATTTACGGAGCAGCCGCGATGTTGCAGGAGCTGGTCGCAGGAGCGGTTATGAATCCGTATTCCGCCGGTAGTGCTAACGGCAGGAATGAGCAGTCGATTCAATGGTATCGCTATTCTGACGAAATATTGAACCAGGCACTTCGCCAGACGAAACCGGTATTCATGGATTTCTACGCGGACTGGTGCGCTCCCTGCAAGGAACTGGACAAACAAACTTTTTCTTCGCCTGAGGTGGTCCGTTTGTCCAATGATTTTATTATGTTGAAGGTGGATCTGACTTCAGCGGATGACCCGAAGACGGAAGCTTTGAGAGAGAAATATCAGGCGAGGGGAGTTCCCACATTGGTATTTCTGAAGCCGGATGGAGCGGAGATTCCGGATCTTCGCGTGACCGGATTTGAGCCGAAGGAAGTCTTCATTGGAAGAATGAAACAGGCGCTGCAGCAGGCCGGCAGCACACGCTAGCGGACTGGGAAATTGGACGCGGAGTACGCGTATTCCGTGTCCCCTCAAGCGATAAGATGGAGGATACTTCATTGCAATATCTTATGCCGACGAAAGTGAAAAGACTGAATCCTAAACAGACCGAAGTCACATGGAATGATGGCCACTTCGGTTCCTATTGGTCCTGGTACCTGAGGGAAAATTGCCCTTGCGCATCTTGTGTCGATGAAATTACCGGAATCAGGAAAGTGGGTCATGGAAGCATCCCTTCAAGCCTGGAGCGCATGAACGTGGCGCCCGTAGGAAATTACGCCCTTCAGTTCGAGTGGAGCGATGGTCACAATACCGGCATTTATTCATTTGATTATCTGCGAGAACTCTGCCCCTGTTCCCAATGCCACCCTGAGCATCTCGATGAACCGCCTGAGCAGATCGCGGATCCGGGCTCATTCGAAGTTTGATTCCAAATGGATGCAAGGCTGCTGAGATCTTGCCGCAAAATGAACGCTCCACCCGCAGAGCGGGTGGTATCAGGAAGCCCCCAAGATGGCTGACTGTTACCCACACGTGACACTGTGGGTTTGGATTGGTCCCTCATTGCTCAGGATGCCGAATGAGGCCCGAAGGGCCGCCAGTGAATAGGCCCGGCCGTCAGGCCGGGATTAGGTCGTTGGTAACGATGGAAGCGCCGAAGGCGCGGCACTTTATGATGCGATTTCGTTTGAGTGCCGCGCTTTCAGCGCTCATTCAATCGAAATCGCCAACCCCGGCCTTGCGGCCGGGGCTATTCACTGACGGCCCTTCGGGCCTGAACCGAACGAAAATTTACACTCTGGAGAATCGCAGTGATGCGTCATCTACCCCCAGTGTCAAGTGTGTCCCGCAGTCAGCCAAGATGGGGGCAAGCAGTTTAAGCCCTGAAAGGGCGCAACAGAACAGCCCAGGGTGGAGCGCAGCGGAACCCTGGGGAATCCCATCTTCAGCGGAGAGCCCTGAAAGGGCGGCGCAAAAGCTAAACCAAATTCCCGGATATTGCATGTCCTTGCATTCTGTTTCGCCCTTACAGGGCTCTCGGAAAATGCACGCCGGAACGGCAGAGCCTTGTTCAGTCGCGCCGCCATAGGCGGCGGTTTAGCCTATCGCGAATTAGGATGATAAAATGTCAATTTTCCGGCGCAAGCATACCTCATAAATGATTGATTGTTTTTTATCGGTTAAAGTTTATTTCTAAGGGACTTGCATGTATATTCGTGTCGACTTGGATCAGGCTCCTAGACCACAAACCTATATGGGGATTCCGGATGGTGGAATCCCCATTTGGTTTAAAACCGTTGCAGAAATTCACCCAGCCATTCCGTCATGCTAAAGGAGTGCACGTGCCCCGCCCGCATGCGGGCATGCTGCCCAAGCCCCAAGCGCAGTCTCGCTTTGCCCGGATTTTATGGGACGACAGTTGCGGACTTCAGCAGCCACCCATCGGGATCCACCTCCATCGCGGACGGCTTGACCGGAAGCGGGATCTTGAAGTAATTCACTGCTTCGGTAACTCTTATTGTGCGCATTTCCAGCCGCTTTTCCACTTGGAATCCCAATTCCATAGGCATATCGAAAAGACCTGTAGTCTGCGTTTGACGGATTGTAACTTCCGCTTCTTCCAATGATTCATCCCACGCCCATGAAATCGCGTATTCCGGCCATCCCGGCTGATGGAGCCACTGCTGGAAGAAAACGTCCAGCTTCTTCCCGCTGGCCGACTCCATTGCGTTTTGAAAATCCTTGGTGATCGCAGTGCTGTCGCGAAAGGTGTTATAGTATCGACGTATCCCTTCGAAGAATTTTTCATCCCCGAGTATTCCCCTTAACATATGAAGAACCCAGGCCCCTTTCTGATAATTCAGCGGATTCAGCTTGCTCGTCAAATCCGTAAGACCGGGATCTATCACCGGCCTTGAACGTGCCAACGGATGCTCTTGAAAAGTTTTGGCGGCTCCTGCCATTGATGTTTTCAACGCTCCCGGCCCATTCATCTTTTCATTAAACAAGGCTTCAAAATAAGTTGCGAATCCCTCGCTGAGCCAGAGATCGTCCCAATCAGCTTCGGTTACAGAGTCGCCGAACCACTGGTGGGCAATTTCGTGCGGAACCGGCTCCTCGGAAATA
>JAHFUH010000527.1 GCA_023265215.1 Acidobacteriota bacterium | reverse complement strand
ACCTGTTTTGAATCGCCTGCGCGGACAGGATGGACGTTCGCCCGAACCGGAACAGATCCTTGATCTCAAGGTTTGCGATCCGGCGATGGGATCCGGCGCGTTCCTTGTGGAAGCCTGCCGCCAGCTTGGCGATGCTTTGATCGAGTCATGGCGCGCGCACGGTAAAAAGCCCGAAATTCCGCCTGACGAAGACGAGACGGTTTTTGCGCGGCGGCTCGTTGCGCAGCGCTGCCTCTATGGAGTGGACCGCAATCCTGTGGCGGTGGATCTTTCGAAGATGTCGCTTTGGCTTGTAACCCTGGCTCGCGACCATGCACTCACATTTGTCGATCATGCGCTGCGCTACGGCGATTCACTGGTTGGGCTCTCGCGCCGGCAGATTGAGGCCCTGCATTGGGATCCGACAATGCCGATACTCAAGGGCCTTGGCGTTCATGAAGCATTAGCGAAAGAAACAGAACTGCGCCGGAAAATCCGGCATGCCGACGACACTGTTACCGGCTGGGAACTGCGTGATCTTTGGGATGAAGCGCAGTTCGCGCTGGAAAAAGTACGCCTCTTCGGCGATCTGGTAATTGCGGCATTCTTCGAAGAGGAAAAACCGAAGAATCGCGAAGCCAGGCGCAACGAATATGCGCGCGACATTACAAGCGGCGATGCGGATAAACATCGGGAACGACTGAAAAAATGGAGGGAGGCCGATCTAACGCTTATTCCATTCCACTGGGAAATGGAATTCCCGGAAGTGTTCGATCGGGAGAATCCTGGATTTGACGCCTTCGTAGGCAATCCACCCTATGGCGGGAAGAACACCGTTATCAGCGCCAACGCTGCCTGTTATCCCGACTGGTTGAAGCAGATTCACGAAGAGAGCCACGGCAATTCCGATCTTGTCGCCCATTTCTTCCGACGAGCCTTCAATCTCATTCGCGAAGGCGGAACTTTCGGGCTCATTGCCACAAATACGATTGCACAAGGGGACACGCGATCCACAGGCCTGCGATGGATCTGCAAGAACGGTGGCGAGATCTTTTCGGCAAAGAAACGCTATAAGTGGCCGGGGCTTGCGGCCGTAGTGGTGAGTGTTTTGCACGTTCATAGGGGTGTCTTCTCAGGCCTAAAGCAACTAGATGATCGAAAGGTCAATGCGATCTCGGCGTTTCTTTTCCATCATGGTAGTCATGATGATCCGGCAAGGCTCGCTGCGAACAAGAGTAAGAGTTTCATTGGAAGTATCGTTCTCGGGATGGGATTCACCTTCGACGACACGGACACAAAGGGAATAGCCACTACGCTTGCCGAGATGCGGCAACTTATCGCTAAGAACCCGCACAATCAAGACGTAATATTCCCCTTTGTTAGCGGTGAGGAAATAAACACAAGCCCTATGCAAGCGCATCATCGATACGTTATCAACTTTGGCGAGCGGAACGAAGAGGAATGCCGCCGGCGCTGGCCGGTGCTGATGACGATAATAGAGGAAAAGGTTAAACCTGTACGGATGACGGACAATCGAGAAGTTCGCAAGAAGTACTGGTGGCGCTTCGGAGAGACGACGCCAGCTTTGTTTGCAGCCATCACAGGTCTGGAGAGGGTTCTGGTGAATGCACTCTATGGATCTCACCTTTCATTTGTCTTTCTCCGTCCACGACAAATATTCGCCAACAAGCTGAATGTAATGCCGTTAGACTCATATGCCGCCTTTGCGGCCCTGCAGAATCGCATTCCCGATGGACTGGCTGAACCACGCAGCCCTCGAAGCTGCCGGCAATGTTTACTATGAATTCCGTGCCGCGCTTATGGTCAGCAATAATGAAGGCTTAACAAAGACATACAACCGCTTCCACGATCCCAACGAAACGGATCCGGAAATATTGAAACTGCGCGAACTGCATGCCGCGATGGACCGCGCCGTCCTGGACGCTTACGGCTGGAGCGATATCCCGACGGATTGCGAATTCCTACTCGACTACGAAATTGACGAGGAAGACTGGGGCGACAAGAAGAAGCCGTACCGCTACCGCTGGCCCGACGAAGTCCGCGATGAAGTATTGGCAAGATTGTTGGAACTCAACGCCCAGCGCGCAAAAGAAGAAGCTCTCGCCGGCGCCGCGAATAAGCCGGCCAAGAAAGTTAGAACGAAGCACACAGTTAATGCATCCGACACTGGGAGGCTATTCTGACCTGGGAGCGCCGGCGTCCCGCCGGCTCTTTAATAATGCCGCCGGGACGGCGGCGGTCCCAGGCGGCGGTCCCAGGCACTGCTCCATTGCCATTCCTCTTTCGCTGCCACAAGACCGGCTTTGACCGGATTGTTTTCGACATATTCCACTGCTATGGCAAGATGCTCTGAATTTCTAATAAAGCGATCAAAATATTCCGGAAACCAGAATTTCCCGGATCGGTGCAATATCTTATTAGCTGAGTGTGCACTGTAGGATTTCCATGAATGCATGATGTCTGCTAAAAACCATCCTGCCAGGATCTCGATTATCGCATGAACATGGTTTGGCATAATGCACCAGGCAATAACCCGGTATCGTTTGGCGTCATAAAAACAAATTGCCTGTTCTACACTGGCTGCCACGCGATCGTTGCGCAGCCAACAGGCGCCGTAGCCGGCATCTTCATATTTATCAATCTTTGTCCGAAGCGCAACATGGCGAGGATCCCATGCCGGAATTCCATTTGCCCATGCCAACTCGCGCTTCCATTGCGCTATCACTGTTTCAGGAACGGCACCTTCGAGGCGGAAGGTAAGGGATTGTATCAGATTGGGCCGGTCGAAGTGAGGGATGTAGCCGCGGGAGCGCCAGGCGGCGGGTTCTTAAAAAGCCTGTGAGGTTTCCAGGAAGGTTTCCGGATTCATCGATGCTATTGTTTCGCGACATGCGGAATTATTTCATAAAAACTTCTTTTGAGAGTTCCTACTATTTTGCCGGCGGGACGCCGGCGCTCCCAGGGAAAATTACCTTTCAATCAGCCGGAACCAAACATAAAATAATTCCCAGAGAGCCTTTTGTTGACGCTAATAACGAGAAGCGTTAATATTGCCTGCATGATTCGCCGATTTCTGGACAAGGACGCTCAGAGTTTGTTCTTGCGCAAGCCGACCCGGAGGTGGAGTCCGCCGATACAGCGCGTGGGTCTGCGAAAACTGCTTGTTCTGGATGCCGCGACGTCTCTTGAAGATCTGCGATTGCCGCCCGGAAATCGTTTGGAAAAGCTTTCCGGGAAACGCTCGGGACAGTACAGCATACGCATCAATGATCAGTGGCGCATATGCTTTCGGTGGATCAATGGAGACGCTTTCGATATTGAGATTGTTGATTATCATTAGGAGTTCATTATGACGAAAAAGAAGCTGCCGCCAATTCACCCCGGCGAGATCCTCTTAGAGGAGTTTCTAAAGCCCTTGGGATTAACGCAGTATCGGCTTGCCAAGAGCCTGAGTGTGCCTCCTCGCAGAATAAATGAAATCGTTCAGGGCAAACGCGCCATCACTGCCGATACGGCATTGCGCTTGGGGCGCTTTTTCGGAAACTCCGAGCGATTTTGGCTTAATCTTCAAACTACCTATGATATCGAGCGGGAAAAAGATATCCTGGCCGGACGCCTTTCCAAGGAAGTTCTGATCTTTGCAAAAGCGAGTTAAGATGCAATGAGTCCGAATGATGAGAATGTTCGCGATCCTCAAGAAGTTCGCGCGCGATTGGTCGATGCCCTGAAACTCGACCTGGTGGGTCCCTGGACAAGTCATGAGTATGCCGATGAGAAGCTGCCCGGTTGGGTGCGCCCCTCCAATTGGTATCTGACCGGATTCTTAATTCCTATCGGAACGCCGCCGGAGAAGAGCGGCGATATTGACGAAGATGAGGATATGGAAGAAATCCCCGAGAAGGCGGGGCTTGCAGAAGAATCGAGCGAAGAACGAAAGGCGGCAAAGAAAGGCTATTTCCCGTCCTCCATGGGGCTGAGCTTCCTTGTTCAGAAAGAAACCCGTTCAGTCGAGGTCCTTGTACGCTGGGGCGACTACGAAAAATCCGAGACGCCGGACCAGGAAGGCAAACCGGTTTCCATCTGGCAGAGAAAGGCGCGGGAAGAGAAAATTGGGTTTCCGTTAAACGGCGAGAATCGGCCCGTTGTTCGTAATATTCCAGGATCGGATGGCCTGCAGCTCCATGCACTCGAACGCCCCATCAACGCGAC
>JAHFUH010000090.1 GCA_023265215.1 Acidobacteriota bacterium | reverse complement strand
GGTGCGGCGTGTTTCTGCCGTCTCATGCACTGCAGCCGGATCGCAAATCAAATAGCTGTCTTTGACCAGATTGTTCAGAACATATCCATATTGGTCCATTGCCAGCAAAGCCATGCGATGCGCAGCGGTTTCGCTTATATGGTATTGCCGATAGGCGTCCCGAACCTGGTCGGCAAATTTGCCTCCGCCGGGCACAACCAGCAGTGAGTGGATTTCTCCCAGCCGGCTGATTTCCCTGCAAAGGGAAGGCAAGCCTGTGCCCCGGCTGAGACTGCCTCCTATTTTTATGACAGCATCCAGGCTCATTTTAATTCGGCCAGCAATCGGGCGGCTGAAATACATGGCGCCACCGACAGGTTTTCCCGTTCCCAATTGCCCGTTGCGTCCATGATAATCAGTCCGAGGGCCTCGGCCGCCGCTTTCCCCAGAAAAGCCCCGGAGCCCAAAACTACCACGGGATGATTCCTCAATCGCGGCAATCGCGATAGCACCTGATTGATCCCTTCCTGTATCTGATGGACTTGCTGAACGCCGATATGTCGTGCCAGTTCATCTATTTCAGCAGTCGACAGCATTTCATCATCTGCGCACACAATCCGGGCGATGCGCCTGCGGGCCGAATCGATAGAAGGCGGCTGCCCGTCGGGTGCAGGGCATGTGTAGTCCTGAGGTTTCAGGTTTCCCAGTATCAAATGTACGTCGCCGCTGATTGCGAAATATTCCGAAGCAACTTTGCATATTTTGCCTGAAACGGGCACGGACTGAACGATGGCCGCCAGGTTCGTGCGCAGCGCACCTGTGTAGACCAGCTCGCCGGAGGAAAGGCGCGCCATGTCCGTGCGGCCGCTGATACAGACATGTCCGTCCAGAATGGGAAGAATGTCGGTTGTAGTGCTTCCCGTGTCCAAAAGGAGACAGTTGGGCAATTGCCTTGAGATCCAAAGCGCGGATGCAAGCCAGTTCGCGGCTGCGAATTCAAGCGGACGGTCTCGTGCCTCGCTTATCGGGACGAATTGGCCTGAAAGGCTTAAGCAGTAAATCGCGGGATCGGGGAAACAAGCTTGCACGCATTCCAGCACAAAAATCACCCCAGCACGCTTGGAGGCAAAGACGTCCGACAGCTCGGCGGTCATCGTAACAGCCATTGCCTCAGGAGAGACTTCCGGAGCAAGGGAGCCATAAACATTTTGCAGGATTTTTGGCAACTGGTTCTTGTCGCGCCAGATCTCGAACGGCATCGAAACAGTCCGGACCTTCCGGACACAGCCTTGATCCAGCGCCAGCCAGGCGGCTTTCACATTTGCAGCCCCGATATCCCAACCCAAAATACTGATCATTCCAACCTAAAATACCAAGATGGGGAAAGCGCGTCAGCAAAAAAAGGAGCACGATATCCCGCCCGCGAAACACGACTGGAAGCGCACGCTTCTCGATAAGATGATAGAATAGCCACAGAACCGAGGAGATCAAGCGGTATGCGCGGGCGTATCATCCTCTTTCTTATTTCCATCTCAATCCTGACGCCGCTCCATGCTGCGGATCTAATCACTTTGCGCGGGAGGCTTTTCCTGCCCCCAGACCAGCCGGGCAGACCGATCGAAGTCGTTCTCAGGCAGGGAAAACATGTGATTACCCGATCGGCGCCGGATGGTGAGAATAATTACGAATTCGCAAATCTCGCCACGGGGCGATATGAACTGGCGATAAAGGTCGGCAAGCAGCAAACGCAGGTGTCCGTCAATTTATGCTGCAATCCAAATACTGTTTCGGTCGTTGATGTCAATCTGGATCGAAGCTCTCCAACAATCGCCGTCAGTTTTCCTCTGGAGCCATCGGACGTCGTGGACATCAGCGAACTCAGGCATAATTATCCCGAGGGGATTTTGAAGGAATTTGAGAAAGCCCGCATGGATATCCGGGGAGGTAGAATTGGCCGATCAGCCGATCGTCTTAAGCAGGCGGTGAAAAGCGCCCCTGACTTTTACAGTGCCCGGGCATTGCTGGGAATGGTTTTTCACGCATCGGGCTGCTACCGGGATGCCGAACTCGAATACCTCCGGGCGTATGACCTCAATCCGAAATCCGTACAACCCATGGTGAACCTGGGGAGCCTGTATATCGAAGCCGCCGGCGCCAGGCTGCTCGACGGCCGTCAATATCTGGACGAGGCGATCTCCATTCTCAATAAAGTGATTGTAATGAAGCCGAATTCATCTTTGGCCTACTGCCTGCTGGGCTTGGCTTACTTCAAAAAGGAATCCTATGAAGCGGCCGAAGAGAACCTGAACAAGGCTCTGGAAAAAGTGAGGAGCCCGGCTGCCGCGCACCTGATGATGGCCAATGTGTATATGAAACAAAAGAAGTGGTTGGCGGCTATTGACCAGATCAATATTTACCTCCGTGAAAATCCCTTTAGTCCGGATCGTGGGAAAATTAAAAGTGTGCGTAAGGAAATTACCGCCTATCTGAAAACTTCGGGCTGATTGGCCTGAAAAAATGTGGGATCCAGGCCCGGTCTCAACCTGGATTATTCATGAAGGTTCGTAGCGAGGCGGCGCAGACGGGCATGGATACAAGGCGCGCGACGAGAGGATTCCGCAGGCGTACTCGACAGTACGTCGAGGAATCCAACCGAGCGCAACGCAGTAGATATGCACGGATCCGCCGCCGCAGTAGAAGCTTCATGAATAATCCGGGTTAAGGGCTATTGAATGCCAGCGATTCGAGCCTCACGACAACGCCACTGAATTTTCAAAGATAGTACAACGAAAGACAGGAATAATGCCGCGTAGGCGATAATGCCCGCTATTATCACAACGGGCGTAACAAATTCAGGCTTGTTGACGGACAGCCGCCGGCCTATGGCCAAAAGGCCGGCGGAATTGTATAACTCAAAAAAGGTCTGCAAATGAAATCGGGGAATGTAATGCCCGGAATAGAATGGAATCGATTTACAGAAATACCCCAGGAAATTCAGAAGAGCAGAAAAACCAATCAGGATTAATGGAGCAAATCTCTGCATACCTCTCCATAAGGTTCCAATTCCCCGGCAAAATAAAAATATTATTGGAATGATGATAGCGTACACATACCATCCGCCCGTCACAATTTGTTTCATCGAGAGGAAGCTCTCCAGCATTTGATATAACAATCCCACGATGAAGAAAAAGAAAAACAGCATCATTACATTCAGGGTTTCCTTCTCTGCTGGTTTGATAGGCACATGTGCTTTTAAATATATTTTGATCAAACCAATCAGTGAAAATGCAGCGAGCAGATCAGCAGTATAGTAAACGGTTTTTGATAAGCTGGTGAAACTGCTATTGCCGGTCCATATGAATTCTCGAAAAATAGTATTAATTCCGGATCGCCAGGGCATTACAGCCCAATATCTGAAATAATCCATCGGTGAAGGTGATGAATCTATAATAAACAGCCCCGATATAGTCCCATACAGCCGATAATTTCTTAAATACCACCAGCATGCAATCGCAATCATTGTTGAAAACAAAACCACCAGGTGTCTTGCGGATAATCCGGCGTTTTTCTTCTGGAACCCGATTGCAAGGACGGCAATTGCTAGGACGGGAATGGCGGTAAGAAAATAAGCTTTGGTCAGCATTCCTAAACCGGCCGTAATCCCGATATAAAATGCATGCCGATAATTGCTTGCGACCAACACATATTTCAGAGTTAACAATACCAGCAGGCTGTAGAGTGTCACTCCAAGGCTGTCATTCGAAATGCGTGCTACTGTGGAAATAAACATGGGCAGGAGCGAAATTACTACAGGAATGACAATGCTTTTGGTGAGGCTAAATGCCATCCAGATTGTCAGGGAGCCTATCAGGAGTGAAAAAATGCGCAGAACAAATACCATTGTGGGCAAGTCCGAGCTGGAAAATAGCCGATAAATGGGGACGCATAAAAGATAATACAAAGGAGGATGTTGGGCTTCGTAGTTGGGGCAAGCGTCGCTGGATACGTCTGATATGGATCTAAAATCCCCGGGTATATTCTTTAAGGAGGTCTCGCGTTCTTTCCGTACAGATTCTGGGAGCTGCCAGTAATCCCCAAGTGAAGTGTAGCGATTCCCTAAATTTGAATTGACTGGAGAAGAGAGGGGTGCCAACCGGAATGAAGTAGTGACCTCCTTCGAAAGCAGCGTTCTGCCATAGATGGGGAGTCTTCCGGTTTCCGCGAGATTCTGAATGTAGGAATAGTGAAAGGCTTCGTCAAATCCCTCCCATTGGGGAGTAGAAATTATATAAAGGAATCCCTGCGCAATTGAAAACATCCACACCAATCCAATTGGCCAATGCCGTGAATGCATGCCTGAATCCTTGATTTAGTACTGTTGCCCTTCGAGAATATGGCCCAGACATAAATCTGTCCAGTTCTTTCCGCTGGGACCCATAGGCACGGTATGGAGCGCCGGCGTCTCGCCGGAAAAAATATGGGATGGCCAATACTGCAACTTCTTCAGCCATTACGTCGCTTGTTGGCAAAGAATGTCGAAATGCGGGGATAGTTGGAATGAACTATCCATTGCGCAGGCGATGGATTCCTGGATATCCATCGAATTCGGTATCGAAGCTCAACAGCTCACTGATCCCCTGCTTTTCCATAATTGCCAGGTGCAGTGCATCGCGCTAAGAAGCAAAACCCGAAGTCTCCAATTCGTGATATAGTGGCACGCGGAGTTCACCAAAACCTATTCAACATAACGATGAAGGAACGGACGCCCATGCGTGTACTTCGTGTCCATTTGTTTTTGATTGTCCTCGGATGCATTGCTATCCATAGCAATGCTTTCGGCATCGGCCAAGCCCGATATGTGCAGACTACTGCTGAAAATAACAGCTTTCCTATAGTTCAGAAGAAGCAGGTTGCCACGATCTACGTGGATCCCGCTGATTGGCCGGGAGTTATCCGGGCCGCCAAAGATCTGCAGATGGATATTGCGCGCGTGACCGGGTGCACGGCGGCAATATCCAATGATCTTGGCAGCCTTTCAGGCGACACAATTATCATCGGCACTGTCGGGAAGAGCCGGATTATCTCCGATCTGGTTCGGGCAAGGAGAATCGACACCAACCAGATTGCTGGAAAATGGGAATCTTTTATTCTCCAGGTTGTTCCTAATCCTCTTCCCAATGTCCGAAACGCTTTGGTTATCGCCGGCAGCGACAAGCGCGGGACAATTTACGGCATCTACGATCTTTCGGAGCAAATAGGCGTTTCTCCCCTGTACTGGTGGGCGGATGTGCCCTCGCAGCACAAAGATACTCTGTATGTCAGGCCAGGCAAGTATGTGCAAGGTCCGCCGTCCGTGAAATACCGGGGCATTTTCCTGAACGATGAATCGCCGGATCTGTCCAACTGGGTTGCTGGCAAATTCGGCACGATCCCGGCCAAAGACGATCCCCCGATCCCTGCGAACGTGGCCAACTACAACAGCCAGTTTTATGCAAAGATCTTTGAAGCAATTCTTCGAATGAAAGGAAATTACCTCTGGCCGGCAATGTGGAACAATGCCTTCAACGAAGACGACCCGGAGAATCCCAGGCTGGCGGATGAATACGGCATCGTGATGGGCAATTCGCACCAGGAACCGATGCTTCGGGCACAAAAAGAGTGGGACCGGCGCTATCAAAAGACATTAGGGAGCTGGAACTATTTTAAGAATCCGGAGGTTCTCCAGGATTTCTGGCGCAAAGGCATCCGGCGCAACAAGGATTTTGAAAGCATCCTGACCATCGGGCTGCGCGGAGCGAATGACACACCGATGATACCGGGAGGCACGGTTGCACAAAGCATGGCTCTGTTGGAGGAAATCGTGAGCACCCAGCGGAAAATGATTGCGGACGAAATCAATCCGGATGTGACCAAAGTGCCTCAGCTGTGGTGTCTCTATAAAGAAGTGCAGGAATACTACAACGAGGGATTGCGCGTTCCCGACGACGTCACACTGCTGTGGGCTGATGACAACTGGGGGAATCTCCGCCGGTTGCCGACTGAGGCCGAGCGCAAGCGTTCCGGCGGTGCCGGGATTTATTACCACTTCGATTATGTGGGCGGCCCGCGGAACTATAAATGGATCAATACGGTTTCTATCCCGACGGTTTTTGAGCAGATGACCCTGGCTAAAGAGTACGGCGCGGACAGGATCTGGATCGTCAACGTAGGCCATTTCAAACACGTGCTCCTTCCCACCGAGTTTTTAATGAACCTGGGTTTTAACGCCGGCCGATGGACCAACAAAAATATTGGGGAATACACAAGGCTTTGGGCCGAGAGGGAATTCGGCGCGAAATATGCCGGAGAAATCGCGGACATTGTTAATAAGTATACGAAGTACAATGCGCGGCGGAAACCTGAACTGCTCGAACCAACGACCTATAGCCTGACTGATTATCAGGAAGCCGAAAAAGTGGTTGCGGATTTCCAGACTATTACCGCGAAAGCAGAAGAGATCTACGCTAAAATTCCAGCAGAATTCAAAGATGCTTTCTACGAGTTGGTCCTGTTTCCGACCAAAGCATGCGCGCAGGTCAATGAAATGTATGTTGCGGCGGGGAAAAATGCTTTGTATGCCCAGCAGGGACGCGCCGCCGCAAATGACATGGCCGATAAGGTTCAGCAGCTGTTCGATGCCGACGCCCGCCTGATGAAGGAATACAACGAGACCTTTGCGGGCGGGAAGTGGAACCACTTCATGGACCAGGTGCACATAGGCTACACCATATGGCAGGACCCCAAACAAAACACAATGCCGAAGGTCATCAAGATCGATGTGCCAAAAGCGGCCGCAATTGGGGTTTCGGTGGAAGGTTCTGCATCAGTATGGCCTGGCGCATCCGGCGATCCGGAGCTGACGTCATTCGACGCAATCAACCGGCAGCGCCGCTACATAGATATATTTAATCGCGGACGGGAATCTTTTGCGTACACCGCCGCTGCAGAGGAACCCTGGATCGTGCTCAGCAGCAATAAAGGAACCGTGGCCAAAGAGGAACGAATCTGGGTGTCGGTGGACTGGAATAAGGTGCCCAAAGGGACTCAAAGCGGCAGCATCAATATCTCAAGAATCAGCGGGGAAATTGTTCGAATCAAAGTTTCTTCTGTCAAGCCTGCTGGAATAAAAGACGATTTGGTCATTCGCTTTGTGGATAGTGGCGGCTATGTCTCTATTGCGCCGGAGCACTTCGCTAAAAACACACCGGCAAAAAAGGCTCGCTGGGACAAGATTAAAGGATACGGCCGGACCATTTCACCTGCCGGGTGGGCTTATTCGGCCATGTCGATTCTGCCTCCAACAACGCAGAGCGTTTTGCCGCCTAAGGATTCACCCTGTCTCGAATACAGCATGTTTTTGTTCAAGCCCGGCAAAGCTGTTGTAAATGCCACATTCGCGCCGACATTGAATTTTGTTCCAGGCCGCGGTTTGCGTTACGCCGTTTCTTTTGATAACGAAAAGCCGCAGATTATCGACATCCTTCCAAAAGATTTCGATGCCAGGAATGGAAATAGGGAATGGGAGGATTCCGTTCGAAATGCGAGCCGAACAGTGCGCTCCACTCATGAGCTTTCGGAAGCCGGGTACCACACGCTTAAGATCTGGATGGTGGATCCTGCGGTAGTACTGGAAAATATCATTGTGGATCTTGGCGGCTTGAAGCCAAGCTATCTTGGCCCGCCTGAAAGCGCATTCACGCTTGTGGTGCAGCTGGATTAAGCGATGCTTGGCGACTTAGAGTCTTGGAGTTACTCTAGAGTTGCTCCAAGACTCAAAGTCTCCAGAAAAATCAGGATGCGAGCCGGCGTGTCTTGTCCCGGTTTAACCGGTCCTCATTTAATCCCTTCCAAAAAGCCAAGACTCCGTCCAGCATTTCCACTCCGCCCCGGATGAACTTATCCTCATCCATTTCTTTTTGCGTGAAGAACTCCTCCTCGAGCTCGTCCCACGTGTGTTTCGCGTGTTGATCCTCGACCATGTCGTGCCAGATAAAATAACCCAGTGGCAGGCCTGGAGAGTCTCGTTCCTTGAACTGATTCAGGCCCCGAATCAGCTCTTTCCAGAAGCCTGCCGCTGCCCAATTCTCAACTGCAAAGCTGGCGCCCAAGGCCGTGCTTGCATCATCGGAGCCGTAAATGCGTGCGAGCTCATCGCAGAAAAATAAGGTGTTTTTCGTCCCGTGATTCCTTTTTCCAACGTCCTTGAAATCAAGACCCAGGTGCGAAGTTATGTGCAGAAGCCACTCGAAGTGTGCAGAAGCAAAGAGAAAAACGGAGCCATTCACCGTTCCTTCAGATTCAACCGCTTCTTCCGACGCAGCTGCACCTTGGGTTGTTACCGGGTTGTGGAATGAAACCCCCAGCTCGTTCATCAGAATTTCCTTCGAGGCGTGCATTGCCTCAAGAGTTGGGGCATTGATGGTTTTCAGCAGCTGGGCGACGATGAAGAAATTGGAGAAGACTGAGAACTGCGTCAGGAAGTGGCGCAGTTCGACGACATCGAAATCGCCTTTCTCGAACCATTGGGTGTACCGATTGCTGACAATCACTTCGTGCGGAAGAATTTCCCGCTCGATGCGTTCGACCAAACGGCAATATTGGTCAATTTTTGCCGGCGGGTAAGCGCTCCCTTGCAGATGCTTGCGTGTTTCTTTCGCGCGCTTGCCGGCGAAACTTGTAATCATAAATCAACCTCCCTGATTAAAAGATGCTCCTGTGCCTTCAACATTGGCAAGGTGCAGCATTAGGGTCCCGACCGCGCTCCACGAAGTCAGCAAACCGTTCCCCGGCATTCGCCGAAACCGATATTTGCCAAACCGGCGCGCCCGGCCCGACCGCGCAAAATGACTTCATCCCCATTTTCCAGAAACCGACGCATCTCTCCCCCCGGCAATGCAACCGGCTCCGCGCCACGCCACGTCAGTTCAAGCAGGCAGCCGCGAGATTCCTTTTCGGGACCTGAAATCGTGCCGCTGGCGATCAGATCTCCCGGGCAAAGATTGCAGCCATTGCTGGCATGGTGTGTCAGCAGTTGTGCGGGCGTCCAGTACAGATCTCTTAAATTGCTGCGGCTTAGCAGCGCCGGTTTATCGCCCGACGATCGCATTTGTTCCGAAGACAAGAACACCTGGAGATCGAGATCCACTCCGCCGCTTTCCCGGTCTTCAACTGACGTCAGATAAGGCAGCGGTGTGGGATCTTCGGGAGGGCGCAGTAACGCAGGAACACGGTAGGGGGCGAGGGCTTCCATCGTAACTACCCAGGGAGATATTGTCGTGGCAAAGCTCTTGGCGAGAAAAGGTCCCAGCGGCTGGTATTCCCATTTCTGAATATCGCGGGCTGACCAGTCATTGACGAGGCACAGCCCAAAAATGTGGGGCTCGGCTTCAGTAATCGCTATCGGCTTCCCCAATGGATTCCCGGCGCCGACGAATATACCAACCTCCAATTCATAATCGAGCATCCTGCTGGGCGCGAAAATCGGGATTGAATCCGCTCCTTCCGCCTGCCCGCAGGGCCGGTGCACGGGCGCACCGCTGATCACGACGGACGATGCCCGGCCGTGATAACCCACGGGTACATATCTATAATTAGGCAGCAAAGGATTGTCCGGCCGGAACATGCTGCCGACATTTTGCGCGTGGTAGATCGATGCATAAAAGTAGGTGTAATTGCCAATCCGGGCAGGCATTACCATCCTGGCCTCCGACATCGGCACAAGCGCGGCATTGATTGGGGCTTTACTGTTTGCCCTAAGCAGCTCACTGATCCGCCGGCGTAGCAGAGGCCATTGGTCCGGTCCGAGAGCCATGAGGGTATTTAATGAATCGCACTGGCCGGCGTCGACTAAATCTTCCGGCAGGCCGGCCAACAAGCCCTCTTCCACGCACTCAAATATATCTAAAATGCTATTGCCTATTGCAACCCCGATGTGCGGTTTGGAATTTCTTTTCGGGCGAACAAATACTCCAAAAGGCAAATTCTGAATTGGGAAGTCTGTCCCCGGGATGTGAGCGGTTTCGACCCGGCATTTGAGGGATGGATCATGGGTGTCGTTGAGTTTGTAGATCATAGCATCTGGAGAACCCTTATTTCGGAGATCGGTTCCTGGAAAGAACAGGAGCCGAACGAAAGAAAGAAGCGTTCGCGCATCTCGCGCAGACAGTTCCCGTCAATTCGGCGGCCGCGCCAGTTCAACGATTCATCTTCAAAATCAAAGGACTTCATAGTCTCTTCCTCCAGGATAGCCTTCAATATTTCGGCATCAGCACCGCAATAAGCGAAAGCGGAGGCGACTAGCACATTTATGAAACCATGCATCGTTCTTGAAGGACTGGAGAGTTCATAGGTGAGCGGATAAACGGATCGGAGCGCATGGTGCAATCCAGCCGTGGCTTTGAAGGGAACACGGAGCCGGGCACAGCTTGCAATGAAGTTTGCCAATTCAGACGGTGCAGGGAACATCTCCGGCCGGATGCCTCCCGTTCGCACTTTGGCTCGCCCTCCGCTGCCTGCGATTGCGGCAATCAATGCATCATTATTTCCGCCTGCCGGAATCTCTAAATATATTTCGAACCGATCGCCGAAAACTTTCAGAGCGAGGTCGATCGCGGTAATATCCGATGCTTTTACTTCAACGGCGTCTATGATCAGCGGCGAGTGACGGTTATTGAACGCGACAATTGTTTCAAGGTCGTGTTCCGGATTATCGCCCGCCAGTGCGCTCAAACGCCAGTTCTGCCGGGGCTCGCCGATACAGAACTCCAATTCTGAGAGACGGGAGACA
This sequence comes from Acidobacteriota bacterium, assembly GCA_023265215.1. Taxonomy (GTDB): domain Bacteria; phylum Acidobacteriota; class UBA6911; order UBA6911; family UBA6911; genus UBA6911. The sequence continues at coordinate 2,246 of JAHFUH010000090.1, read as the reverse complement.
GAGACAATAAAGCGGCCGAGCGCCCAGGAAAAATCGACTGTTTGGTAATTCGCATAATGCTGAAGAGCCTCGGCCATGGGAAGCCCAGCGGGAGGAAACAGGCCCGCATAATCGATGACGGAGTTCAATAAAAGCCGGATTGAGTTCACGGATTCCCTTCCCGCCAGGAAAGATAATAAACCTTGTCTTCGATCGCAAGCGCCTGCCTGCTGACTTTAAGCGGGCGGAATGTGTCCAACATGACGGCGAGCTCGCCGGTGACATGTTTGCCAATCGATTCCTCCGTCCGGCCCGGCTGTGGCCCGTGCGGAAGGCCGCTCGGGTGGAGAGTGATGGATCCATATTCAATCCCTTTGCGGCTCATGAACTCGGAGTTTGCATAATAAATCACTTCGTCCGAAATAACATTGGAATGGTTGTAAGGGGCCGGGATGGCATTGGGATCGAAATCAAAAGGACGAGGGCAGAAGGAACAAACGACAAAACCGTCCCCTTCGAACGTCTGATGCACCGGTGGCGGCAGGTGAAACCGGCCCACCCGAGGTTCGAAATCCTCGATGTTGAAAGCCCAGGGATAATAATAACCATCCCAGCCCACGACATCGAATGGATGGTGATCCAAAGTAACCTCCGTGAGCTGATTGCGAGATTTTACCAGGATCTGGAATTCGCCTTTTTCATCATGGACAGGCAAAGACTCCGGTGTCCGAATATCCCGTTCGCAATATGGGCTGATCTCGAGCAACTGGCCGTGCTCATTCCGGTAACGCGCAGGAGTGCGCAGCTCGCCCGAGCTTTCAATTATCAGGAAACGGATCGTGCCCGGATCGAAGCGGTAGCGGTGCAGGATTCCCCTGGGAATGACGAGATAGTCGCCCGAGTGGAAAGGAATCTCCCCCATTTGTGATTCCAGGATTCCTCTTCCTTCCGATACGAAAACCAGTTCATCTCCCTGCGCGTTGCGGTAAAAAAAATCATCCGCCCGGTCCGGCCGGACCAGCGACAGCGCCACATCCTGATTGAAAAGTATAGGTGTGCGATTGAGAGTCGGGCCGGCTACCGTGTGCAGTCGATGAGTTTTGAAATGCCGCATGCGCAGAGTTGAATCGGCATCGGCGTCCCAAGTCAAATCCTGGCGAAGCTTGACGTGAATCACCGAAGTAGGTCGTTGCAGGTGATAAAGCAGGGAGGACAGACCCGAAAAGCCACGGCTTCCCATAAGCTCTTCGGGGTAAAGGGAACCTTCATCGTTTCGGAATATACTATGGCGTTTGCGCGGGATCTTGCCTAATTTCATATAAGTCGGCATTTGTTTCACCCAAAATAGCTCTAAGACTCAAAGCCTCCAAGGCTCATAAGTTTCCACGGCGGGCCTGTTCCCGCTCGATAGCTTCGAACAAAGCCTTGAAGTTCCCTTTGCCGAATCCCCGGCTGCCGCTGCGCTGGATGATTTCGTAAAACAGTGTGGGACGATCGCCAACCGGGTCCGTAAATATCTGCAGCAGATAACCTTCCTGGTCCCGATCAACCAGGATTCCAAGCCTGCGAATATCGTCCATATCTTCTTTAATATCACCCACGCGCGCCGGAAGAGCTTCATAGTAGCTGTCCGGCACCTTAAGAAAGGAAACGCCGCTTAATCGCAACGTGTCGACGGATCGCACAATATCTTCCGTCAGCAAAGCTATGTGCTGCACTCCAGGTCCCTGGTAGAAGTCGAGATATTCCTGGATCTGGCTTTTCCGGCGACCTGGAGCCGGCTCATTGATCGGCATCTTGAGAGCGGCTGAATCGCTTGCCATGACCATGCTCATGAGCGCGCTGTATTCGGTGGAAATGTCCTTGTCGTCAAAAGTCATGTAGCGGTGGAATCCCATCACGCTGCTGTACCAGTCTGCCCATGTGTTCATCTTTCCCAACTCGACATTTCCCACTATGTGATCGACGCGCAAAATGCCTGCATTTTTTTCGTGGGCGGGAATAGATTGGTAGCCGGGCAGGAATGCCCCTTGATAATCCTGGTATGAAATAAAAGAGTGGATGGTGTCGCCGTATGTTCTAATGGCAGCGTGCCGCATCTCTCCGTGCTCGTCAGACAGCGTATGAGGATTTACCGCTGCCTGTGCGCCAAAAGACAAAGCCAGCTCAAATGATTGATCGGCGTTCTCAACCTCAAAAGCTATGTCGCGCACGCCGTCTCCATGCCTCCGGACGTGCTCGCTCATGATTCCCTCGGGGAGAAGCGG
>JAHFUH010000089.1 GCA_023265215.1 Acidobacteriota bacterium | reverse complement strand
GTCCCTAAGCGCAGCCACAACCTCATCGTGGTTTGTCAGGACGCCCAGACCAATGGTGTAGAAGCCTTCCCCGTTTTTCTGCAGGAACTCCGCATAGCAGCTCGGACCGGACAATGGCTGGACGAGCTTCAGGGAACGGCCGCCAAAAGCTCCGACTGCAATTTTCAAATTGCAGCCGACATCCCCCAGGGCTTTGTCGTGCAACACGACCTGTTTGGGTTTCAGATCATAGAATTTCCAGGAAACTCCAAATATCTCGGAAAAACGTTTCGCCACTTTCTCCGCGTCTTTAACCACAAGGCTGAATTGAACAATTTTCTCTTTGCTTATGTCCAGCCCGGTCCTGCTTGAAGCTTCTGTCTTTTCCATAATCCCCCCCGGCGACGGATGTTGATCCATAGAATGGAATAGATCTATACTCCTCACAGGTTTCTTCTCTGTCAACAAACTAAATTGCGTGAGGGGCGGGACTATGAGCAATGCGCACAAGACAGGCAAGCAGCCGGAGCTCAACTCCGGCGAGATCAGCATCCCTTCAATCCGGGTACCCAAGGCTGTCGAGGAATCGTTGAATGCTCCCACGAGCAGCGCAGATTTCACGGGTCAGGGAATGACGGGAGCGCAGATCTTTGCCAAACTCTGCAAGGATGAAAATCTCCCAGCGCTCTTCTGCGCGGCGGGCAATTACCACATCGTCAACGAAATTGCCCAGGTCGGAATCCCCTGTTATGGCGGCCGGACTGAAGGAGGAATGTGCGCAGCCGCCGACGGTTTCTGCCGGGTCACGGGCGAGATTGCCGCAACTTCCGGCACGGAAGGGCCCGGCATCACCCACATGATGATGAACATAGGCAGCGCGCATTTCGCCAACAGCGCTCTGCTGGTGCTTGCCAGCAATTCGTTTCTGCGTTCGGAGGATACTCAGAGCTGGATTCAATTCATCTATCAGCAGCAGCTGACCGAAGGCCTGAAAAAATATGGGAAGAGAATTACGGTGCCCAGCCGGATTTACGAATATGGCACATACGCATTTCGCAATCTGAAATCGGGCGTGCCGGATGTCGTGCATCTTGATTTCCCGGCTGAAATTGCCATGGAGCGTTTCCCTGATGCATCCCGGCTCGAACGCGTTTATGGCAGAGAACAATACCGAACCGAATCACGCGCGCACCCCGGATCCAAGGAAGTCCAGCTAGCCATCGACATGATCAGCAAGGCTGAGCGCCCGGTTTTAATTGCGGGGCATGGGATATTTGTCCGCAAAGCGTGCGATGTGCTCATGCAGGCGGTGGAAAAACACGAAATGGCGGTGGTCGGATCAGGTCCGGTGAGGGGCCATTTCCCCGATGATCACCGGCTCTCGGGGAGTATGTCCAATGAGGCGCTAATGAAAGCGGACCTGGTTGTCTTCGTCGGTCAGTACTCCATGCCTCCGGCTGAAGAGTGGACGTTTGCTCCCGGGGTGAAAACGATTCGAGTCCATCCGGAACAGGAGGATTTGGGCAGAAACTGGCCGATCGATCTGGGAATAGTCAGCGACGAAAAAGCCTTTATGGAGGCGCTTGCGAACGGCCTTCCGCCCAAGAAGCGGGATTCCTGGGTGAGCGAGGTCGCTGCCGCAAGAAGTAAGTGGGGGAAAAACCAGCTCGAACTCTACACTCAATTTCTCAAATACAGCCGGGATACCAACACGCTCCATCCTTTCGTCCTGTGCAAAGAAGTTCATGACTTTCTCTATAAAGGCGAAATAGACCCGAAGCAGACTGTCACCGGCTGGGGCGGCAACATGATCGGATTCGGCTGCATGCGATGGCTGCGGGCTAACCGTCCCGGACAGGAGGTTACCGTCGTTTATCAGTTTGGAGCCATGGGTCCGGACCTTGCAATGATGATGGGGCCCGCCGTTGCTGTGCAAAGAGGAATCGGTCCCCACGCCCCTTACCAGGGAGCACCGGTAGTGGTTGTGACAGGAGACGCAGGTATGGCCTACAGCCTCTTCGAACTGGACACTTTTGTAAAATATAAACTCCCGGTTATCTGTATTGTTTACAACAACGATTGCTGGGGCACTTTCACTATGGCAACCTCAACGCCTCGGGCCATGCATATGTACCTGTTCCAGGAAAACCTCCGCTATGACAAAATGGCGGAAGCCCTGGGAGCGCGCGGCGAGTACGCGCGAACGCCCGAGGACCTGCGCGCAGCGCTGAAACGCAGTTACGATGCGGCGTCGAAGCATGGCTACTCGACTCTGATCAACTGCCAGGGACTTGGGGACTTCAATTTAGCCAGCCGTTATCCGCCTGGACTGGATTTCTCGCCGGAGCCCGGCGTAGGCGCTATCAAGCATTGATCGAAATAGGGTAGCGTCCTCTATTTTCCTTTTTGATTCATTAGCTCGCAGCATAGTTGCCGGCACCGGACCAGTCCACAAGCACTACTTCTTCATTTCCTATTACCCACGCATCATGTCCTTGCGGGACTGCATGGACTTGTCCTGCGTGAGTATCATATTCTCTGCCGTCCGACATGAGTACATGCAAATGGCCGGAGAGCTGGTATTGAAAATGAGGAGCCTCACACCAATCGGTCTTGACTACAGGCTTCACATGCTGAGACCAGCGCCAACCGGGCTGCAGCGTCATCCTTCCAACAACGCCGCCGCCGATCTTGATCAAATCCATTTTGCCTTTTTCGAAAGATCGAGTCTCGACCGGAGATGAGAAACCCTTAAATTCAGTTTTTGCCATCGTTTTCCACCTTCCTCGTAAATTTCGTGCATCATTAGAGATACTATCCGCCTGAAGAGAAGAGGTGTCAGCCTCAACTGTAATAGTAGACATTTAAATAATATGCATATTCAATAACATATAGTTATGTTGAAACTATTGTTCATTTTCGGATTGACAGCATAGAAAGCCTGCTCTATATTTTTGTTAATTCTTCTAACGAGGTGCAGCATGTCTGAACGAAAGAGTTCCAAAGACCAACCTACCAAAATATGTGAGATGACCCCTTCTTCTGGCTCGGAATCCAATGAGCTGAAGTCATTGATCAAAGATCCTGCATATTTTTGCAAAAATTGCGGGCGCTCTGCCGCAAGTGAGGAGAATCTCTGTCAGCCCGAGAGGCTATGACCGGATGGTTTTTTGCGCAAGTCCGAATGTTAGAGCCTTTGAGTCTTTGAGTCTTTGAGTAACTCTAGAGTGACGCGAAGACTCAAAAGCTCTAAGTTAATGCAGGGATGCACACTTATTTTTCTATTTGTCTTTAATCGACAAAAGCTCCACTTCGAAAATGAGTGTTGCATTGGGAGGAACTGCGCCGCCGGCCCCGCGATCTCCATAGGCAAGTTCGGACGGAATAAAGAGCTGCCATTTGGAACCCACGGGCATCAACTGAAGGGCTTCCGTCCATCCTTTGATGACTCCGTTTAGCGGAAATGTCACAGGCTCCTTCTGTTTGTAAGAACTGTCGAACTCTGTCCCATTAATAAGGGTGCCCCGGTAGTGGCAGACGACAGTATCATCAACCATTGGTTTTTTCCCTTCACCGGCTTTGAGGATTTTATACTGGAGTCCGCTCGGGAGAGTGACTACGCCTTGCACGGTCTTGTTCTTTGCAAAAAATGCCTGCCCTTCAGCTTTGTTTTTTTCGGCTGCAACGGCCGCTTGCGCCTGTTGTTTTTGCATCATATCCTTCTGTAACTCTGAAATGGCGGCACGGGCCTGCTCTTCAGTCATTTGCAGTTTTCCTCCCGAAAAAACGTCTTTAAGCGCCTTTGTGAACAAATCCGGATCGATCTCCACCGATTGGCTTTTGAATTGATTGCCCAAGTCCATACCCAAAGCATAACTGAGCTTTTCCTTCGGGGTTTTGAGTTCAGGCACTTCCTGTGCTGAGACAGTTCCGGCAAGCGCCATTGCAATCACGATCACAAATCGAATCATTCCAGTCTCCTTTTCATCAAAAAAAACAGTGTAGCATAGCCGGAATTGGGAAACGCGGATACAATTCTATTGTCCGCTAAGTCCATGTATTCCGAGTCCATCCTTTCAGGAATCACCGCTCCTAAATTGGGGATGCATCCGCATTGCCGTTGGCATAGAATTACTTGCCCGCTGTGGCTTATGTGTAACGATTTATTTTTTGAGGTTGTGAAATGAAGCGAATGATTTTGGGAAAAACCGGCATCGAAGCCGCCCGGCTCGGATTCGGCGGCATTCCAATTCAACGAGTGAGTGAAACCCAGGCTATTGAGGCTGTTGTTTACGCCATCGAAAAAGGGATGGATTTTATAGACACTTCAAGAATGTACACCACCAGTGAAACCAGAATTGGAAAAGCCCTGAAGGAAGTAAACAAAAAGGTGGCGGTTGCCACCAAATCTTTCAACCGCTCGGCGGACGGCATTCAGAAGGACGTCGAAATCAGTCTCAAGGAGCTTCAGCTCGAATATATCGACCTGTACCAATGCCACGGCATAAGCACTGAGGAAGATTATCGGCTGGTTACCGCCCCCGGCGGCGCCGTATCCGGATTGCTTAAAGCCAAAGAGCAGGGATTGATAGGCCATATCGGGGTTACGGGACATAACCTTGATGTGCTGGAAAAAATAGTGGAGGACGGTCTTTTCGAAACCATCATGATCTGCTTCAGTTTCCTGGAGCCGGCAGCCAAAGAAAAAGTGATTCCAAAAGCCCTGGAAAAGCAGATCGGGATTATTGCGATGAAGCCCTTTTCCGGCGGAGTCATTGAAGCGCCGGAGGCAGCTTTGAAATGGGTCTTGTCTTATCCCGATATCCTGGTAATTGCCGGCGTTGAGGAAAAGAAGCTCATCGATCAGAATTGGAGAGTTTTCCAGGGCGGCTATGAAATGACCGCTGAAGAAAACCAGGCTGTCGATCGGATATCCAAACAGTTTGACAAAAACTTCTGCCGCCGCTGCGATTACTGCCTGCCTTGTCCGGCGGAAATACCCATTCAGTTTGTAATGGGAGCACGTTCTTTTATCAAGAGAATGGGCCCTGGAATATTGCAAACTCCTATGTTTGCAAAAATGTGGGAAAAGGCGGCCAACTGCACCGAGTGCGGCAACTGCATGGAAAGATGTCCTTATGACCTTCCCATACCTGAGATGATCAAAGAAAATATCAATTACATGAAGCAATTCATGAAGTAGAAATAACAAAGCCACGGATTGCACAGATTTAAAATTGAGGCCTGTGCAATCCGTGGCTTTTTACCTTCTTGCAAGGGAATTTTCCAGCTCTCGAATCCGCTCAGATATCGGCGGGTGAGAAGAGAGATACTCCGATAAACCGGAGGCATCTGGGGAAATCTGCGCCAGGTGTTTCAATGCATTGATCGATGCACGGGCATCGAATCCCGCGGCCGCAGCCCACCGGGCCCCTTCCTGATCGGCTTCCAGTTCCAGCGTTCTGGAATATCCCTTGCCGATCACCTGGCGCAGCATCTGCCCTGCAGCAGGCAACCGCGCCATTATTGCATTCAGCAATGCATTGGCCGTCATATGATCCTTCGCGTGCCCTCTCAGGATGTGTCCGATTTCATGCCCAAGGAGGAATGCAATTTCGTTGCGGTCGCGCTTACACAATTCCAGCAGCGATCCGGTGATAAAAACGAATCCACCTGGAAGGGCAAATGCGTTGGAGAGAGTGGAGTTTACAACGGTGAAGCGAAATTCACGCCGGGGGTCCTTCACGCTATCCGCAAGCCTGGACCCGATATTTTCGACAAGCTCCTGGGCTGCATGGGACGGGCTGCCGGGAAACTGCTTTTTGAATGCCTGCGCGCACTCTTGCCCAAAATCCTGCTCCGCCCGGATCTGTTCATCCTCCGTACCCGTGAATAGGCTCCACATCCACTTGGCTTGCTGGACGGGCTGCCGGGACCGCCCTCCAAGCCAGCTTCCCAGCGAGGGTAAAATGTTTGGATTGAACAATACAATCAGCACAATAATGAGGATCAGAATTCCCGGCAATGCATGTCTCCTTCCCGGCTTTGGCGCTGCCACTTTGCCAACGACACGGAAATAATTTCCTCATCATTTCGTGCAAAGATGCAGCGGTTCGCGTACGCCGGATGAGACCCGTTCACTGCGCCCAGCTCGCGGCGGTTTCCCGGATTGGTTGTGGGTTTGATGAGCGGGGTCCGGCTGATTTCCTGATAACCTTGCGGCGATAGCTTCGCGATAATCAACTCGCCTCGATCATTGTTGATAAAGCAACGGTCGCCCTGGCGCACAATGAGGCCGGACGCCCAGAGAATTTTGCCGGACTTCTCGTCGAGGCAAAGCGCTCTTTCCGTCCCTTTCAATCCGGAAGAGGATTCAAAATCAGTTACAAACACTCGACCCGCGGCCACGGCCGGTCCTGCAAATCCGCCGTTAATTGGCGTGCGCCACTGCGCGGTCAATCCCTTTTCAGGAAATCGGTCCAGGATGCCGGACTCGTTCCAAATGCCGACCCTCCCCTTGCCGCGCCACTCGGGCCAATCCTCGGCAAGAGCAGGGATGAGAATGCATACTGCCATTACCACGTATTGGCTCGCTCTTTTGAGCATTTTCATTTTTCTCCGATCTCACCCTATAACATAACATACTGGGAACGCCTGAAATTTGCAGACTTTTGCCCGGAGAGGTTGCAAAATAAACGGCAACGATCTGAACCTTGAAATGATTTTATTAAGGAGCACGCACGATGGATATTTCCGAAGCGATTAACCAAAGAAAGAGTATTCGCGCTTTTAGGCCGGATCCGGTTCCCCTGGAAACTCTCAAAGGAATTTTGAAGGAATCCACAAGGGCACCGTCCTGGGCCAACACTCAACCATGGGAATTTGCCGTCGCCACCGGCAAGCCGCTGGAGGAAATAAGGGCGGGCTTTCTCGAAAAAAGCATGACCAGCCCTTCCTTCGATGTACCTCGCCCGCCTGAGTTTCCGGATCGTTATGCCGCCCGGATACGAGTTTTAGACAAGCAGAATCGCCTGGTCACTACAAAAGACTGGGAATCCCGGCGAGTGCAGAACTTCAAACACTACGGAGCGCCGGCAGTGATTTATCTTCTAACCTGCCGAGAGTTTTATTATCAAACCAAAGGCCTGAACGTATGGGCCCTTTATGATAGCGGGGCTGTGGCTGAGAACATTATGCTTCTCGCTACAAAATGCGGACTGGGAACTGTCGTTCAAGCTCAGGCGGTTGCCTACCCTGACGTGTTGCGGAAAGCTCTCGAAATTCCCGAATCGAAAATATTCTTTCTCGGAATCGCGATCGGATATCCGGATTGGGACAATCCAATCAATCAATTCCGCACCGAAAGAGAAGCTCTCGACAACATCACAACCTGGCACGGATTTTAGACCCCAAAATATTCACCGCAGAGACGCAGAGGGCGCAGAGATATATTTATTAATCTCTGCGCCCTCTGCGTTCTCCGCGCCTCTGCGGTGAAAAATCATCACTGCACATCGGCGAGACGGCCATCGATGAAGGTGACCTTGATGTCCGGGTAAACATAAATTGTTTTGTTGCCCAGATCGACAATTTTCTTTGGCTGCCCTTGAACAGCTACCACCTGATCGATCGTCTGGCCGAGCGAAATAGTGACCGGTTCAGTACCGGCCTGCCCGGCAACAATCGCGCTTTGATCTATTACATTCTGTTCGGCCTGGGTGGCTTCCTGCTCAGCCTGGCTTAATTCCCGGGATGCGTTGTCGTCGGGATGAACCTCTGCAGCCAACGGTGCGTCGAATGTACCTGCCGAATCGGGCGGCGACATCGGCAATCCGGACTGTCCGCCGCGCGACTGCAAGTCTCCAAGCCCTCGCTCAATCGTCTCGCGCATGTAATTCTGCATTTCCTGCAGATCGGAAATCGGAATCGATACCACCGATCCCTTCCCGCATTCCGCCGGTTTGCTGGCAAGCACGCTGGCATCCGCCACAGGGGAATTCACCGGAGGAACGCCCAGAGTTTGTATTACGTCGCCTTCGCTGAGAGTGCATTCCCGCGAGCCGGAGTTGACCAGGAGCGCATTCGAAACAACGAATGTGTGACGCGTGTTGTCTGCAAACATGGGCGGAATTTCCGCCCCGCTGTAGTTTGCGCTGTTCTGGCTTTCGGCTCGCTCCATGTCAATCTGGCGGCGCACCTCGTCGGCAATGGATTGTTTGACTTGAGGCGTCAGCGCTGTTTCAGTCACCCGGTAGGGCGGCGGAGCGGCCGCATAGGCTGCCATGCGCTCTTCGTAAGCTGCTTCCAGCGTGGCGGAGATTAGAAAATCCGTCAGCCAGAACGCAGGGCCGGCATATGTGGGATAAGGAACGAAGTAGCCGCCGTAAAAATCATACCAGGGGGCTCGTCCCCATCCCCAGGTGAACACAATCGGCCGAGGCCAGGGATTATAGGCCCAAACATAAAATGCCGGCCGGTAGTAACGCACGGGTGTGTAAATATTCACTGTAACCCCGCGGTAAACCACAGGGCGATAAACACGCGTGAAGATCACTCCACGCGAAACATAAGTTCTTTGCACAAAGGAGCGGTTGGAAAAAATTAACGGCCTCTGTATATAACCGTGGTCGCGGCCGGTTGCGACAATCACCCTGTTTCCGGGACGCGCAACTTCTACCCGGCGAATGCCGTCAGGCTCGTGGCGAATTGTGGCGCCTCTTGGAGTGCGCACTTCAACAATTTGTCCGGACATGTTTCGACGCACCACGCCTCCATCCGACATGCGGATCGTATGCGGCTGTCCGTTGGAATACCGCACAATTTTTTGCTGACGCAAACTCTGCGCTGGGGGCTGAGTTTTGACTTGGTCCCGCTGCGGCTGATTGCCGGAACGATTCCGGTTTTCCTGTATGGGCTGAGAGACTGACTTTTCTTGCACCTGGCTCCCGCTTTGCTGTATGCGCCGATCGTTTAGTGGTCTTGGCTGATTGCCTGAAGGAGTATCCCTTTTCTCCTGAAGCTCGCCTCTTGGGGTTGACTTTGCCGGAGCCGGATTGGTCGATTTGACTGATTCGCCACGATGCTGAACGCCCTGTTCCTTCCGTTGCTCCGGGGAGTTTTTTTTGGAGCGTTCCTCCTTCTTTTCCTTTGCATCTCTATCATCCTTCTTATCCTGCTGAGCGCCTATCCCTGCGCTACAGGCAAAAAGCACGACTGCGAATCCCAGTAAAAGCCGGGACTTAAAGTTCTTGCGAATAAAAAGAATGCTCATAAATACCTCTTCAATGGGACGTTCGGGAGCCAGTTCCCTGATATTTTTATACTGATTCGGCACGATCCCGTATTGTTCATTAAAAGTTTATCATGGCGCTTGAATCGCCGCGACCCAAAGACGTTGACGTTGAGGTAGACGGGGACGTGCACGTGGACGGCTTTTCATGGCGAAGGTTCGAAAAAAGCGTCCACATCTGCGATCGCGCATTATTATTGATGGGATCGACAAGCGCATGCTATCGGCATACAATAGCCATTTTTATTGGGCAATCTTATTCAATCAAAACAGGGAGAGAAAAATATGGTTGAGTTTAATTATCAGGACCCATTCCCATTGTCCAAAGACGACACAACCTTTCGACTGCTGACAAGGGAATACGTCAGCACTACGAAGCTTGACGGCGAGGAGATTCTCAAAATTGAGCCGGAAGGACTTGTCTTCCTGGCGAACCAGGCATTGCGAGATGTCTCTTTTCTGTTGCGCGCCAGGCACAACGAGCAGGTCGCAAAGATTCTGGCGGATCCCGAGGCTTCCAACAATGACCGCGGCGTCGCCATTGCGATGTTGCGTAATGCGGAAGTGGCCGCCAAATTTGAGCTTCCATTCTGCCAGGACACGGGCACGGCTACAATCGTCGGCAAAAAAGGCCAGAGAGTCTGGACCGGCTGCAAAGATGAAGAATTCCTTTCCAAAGGGGTTTTTAAAACCTACACAGAGGAAAACCTGCGCTATTCCCAGACCATCGCGCTGGATATGTACGAGGAGATCAACTCCGGCTGCAATCTGCCTGCCCAAATCGATCTCTATGCTGCCGAAGGAAACGAATACACTTTTCTGTTCATTACTAAAGGGGGCGGCAGCGCCAACAAAACTGTCCTGTTCCAGGAAACCAAAGCTCTGCTCAACCCTGAGAGCCTGGAAAAGTTCCTGGTGGCCAAAATGAAAACACTTGGGACGGCGGCCTGTCCGCCCTATCACCTGGCATTTGTGATCGGCGGCACCAGCGCCGAAGCCACTCTCAAGACAGTCAAGCTTGCTTCGACCGGCTATCTGGATCACCTGCCGACCGCCGGCAACAAAGGTGGCCAGGCTTTTCGCGACCTGGAACTGGAAGCCAGGCTGCTCAAAGCGGCCCAGGAGTGCGGCATCGGCGCCCAGTTTGGCGGCAAATACTTTGCCCACGACGTGCGCGTTGTTCGTCTTCCCCGACACGGCGCTTCCTGTCCCGTCGGCATGGGAGTTTCCTGCTCCGCGGATCGCAACATCAAAGCCAAGATCAATAAAGACGGCATCTGGCTCGAGCAGTTGGACGCCAATCCGAGCCGCCTGATTCCAGACAAGTTTCGCGGCAAGCACACGCACGGCGTCGTAAAGATTGATCTGAACCAGCCAATGAAGCAGATACTGGCGGAATTGAGCAAGTACCCGGTTGCCACGCAGCTGTCTTTGAACGGCACCATCATAGTCGGCCGCGACATTGCGCACGCCAAATTCAAGGATCTTCTCGATGCGGGCAAGCCGCTGCCCGAATACCTGAAAAATCACCCGATTTATTACGCCGGTCCGGCCAAAACCCCGGCAGGCAAGCCTTCCGGCTCGTTCGGGCCTACCACCGCCGGCCGGATGGATTCCTATGTCGACCTGCTGCAGACAAACGGCGGATCCATGATTATGATCGCCAAAGGCAACCGATCCAAACAGGTGACTGATGCATGCAAGAAGTACGGGGGCTTCTACCTCGGTTCCATCGGCGGACCCGCCGCAATTCTGGCCGAAGAGAATATCAAGAAGGTGGAATGCATCGATTATCCCGAACTGGGCATGGAAGCTGTTTGGAAGATCGAAGTTGAAGATTTCCCAGCCTTCATCCTTGTGGATGACAAAGGCAACGATTTCTACAGCGGCCTGATGTAATAAATCCTACGAGGCTTTGCGTCTTGGAGTAAGTCACGCCAAGATGCAAAGCCTCGTAGCCCTCCAAAATTCAATCCCCATTCTCCAAAAATGATTCCCTATTATTAAAGTCTTCGGAATTTCGAATCATAAATTTGGTTTGTTAAATCCTATCGTGTTAATTTCGGAAAAGCTTGTAGAACTCTGAACGAAAACGAGTTGAAAAGCATCTTACTTCACGAATTAACTCACATTTATCATTGGATCATGTTATCGCCTGATCAAACGAAATATCCTGGCGCGGTAGCTCTGCTGCCGCTCTCCAGATTATTCAATAAATTGCCTTCAAAAGTGCGTTTTTGGTGATGCAAAACACAATGTGCTTTCGAATTTGTCCTCAAACTGATAGCACCTTCTAGGAAAGGCAGGTTATGCAGATACAAACGCACGAAAATCTCATGGAGCAGAATTCATCCTTTGCATTTCGGGAAGCAGAAATTCGAGAAATGCTGACCAAAGCTATTGAAGAATTGCCGAAAATGGAGCGCCTGGTGATTTCGCTCTATTGCTACGAAGAACTGACCCTGAAAGAAATTGAGTCTGTTCTCGGCATTAGCGAGCATTGCATTACACAGTTAAAAACAAGGGCAATGCTAAGACTGCAGCCTTTGTGCAAATTGATCAAAGATCCCAACGGTCACAGTCGCTAAAGCTACCCTCCATCAACAGGCTGGCTAAGGCTCTCGGCTAATAATAGATTTACTTACTTTGGTTGCCCAAATGCAGCACTGCGCCACCTGAAAGTACCATGCCGTTCTTCCATCGGTGTATATTGCTGGAATCGGTTGTAGTAGTTTCGTTTATGCCAAACCACCAGACTCGATTCGAGACGTAATGCGATTTTAATTGGCGTTGGATTTCATGATTCTTTTCTGTCTCTATCTCAAACAACCGTATCGAGAATCGCCTATTGATTTTTATATCCAGGCCGGCCCCAAGCATCAGGGCTAATCCACTCTTATTTTGTGGATCAAGAGCATAAGAGCGTTCATATGTGTCGTAAAAAGCACTGGAGTAATGAAGGAAGCTGGTCCTATCATATTCATACATACTGCTTTTATCCCACCCGATAAGAAGTTGCGTAAAAGGTCGGAAGCGTTTTAGCAATTGTATGGAAAATCGCGGACCTATAAGAAAAGTAAGCTGTCTTGCTCTATATAATACTCCTCCCAGATCTCTATAATAACCCTGAGGATCTGGATGAAGATCCTGTGGTGGAAATTCCAATTTGCGGCCGCGGTTCCATCCAAATTCGGCAACAATTCCGATATTGGGACTGAGATTATAAGCAATTCCGGATCTTATTCCGCCCATATATTGGCTGGAATTTCCGGCAAAAATCAGCTCGGTACTGCTGACATGCTTTGTTGAATATCCAGCAAATACTTCGAATCGCGAAAAATCACTTCCAAGTGCAGCGAGCGGGAGAAAAAAGAATACCGACAGGGGGAAAATAACCTTGGCCTTTGCCATGCAGGCTCCTTTCCTATGGGAGTAAATGCAATCTCTGATACGGATATTCCCTTTTCCTGGTATGGATGGATTGGACTTCATATTAGTTCAATCGCAAGAAGCTTTCCATATCTTTCCTTCCATTTAATTGGCCAAAGGAAGTATTAACAAATGCATAATTTAGCCTTGAATTACAGAATATAAGACTGATAGCCTAGCTCCCACCCGTTCCATGTAATTAACCCATCCGACACGAGGACATGGACATGCAAATGCAAATGACACCAGCCAAACAGTGGTCCGAAATGACGTGGCAGGAAAAGCGCGAGGAGAGGTTCAAACGCTGGCTTGAGGCGCCCGGCGTGAAATTCGTCAGCGCCGAAGCAGAAAAG
>JAHFUH010000526.1 GCA_023265215.1 Acidobacteriota bacterium | reverse complement strand
CTCTTATATGCGGCATCGTGGAACCGGTGCGCTGTGAGATAGTGGAGGCACATTCGAGCACAGTGCAGATCGCATTATTCCAATCCGAGAACATCACTAGGAGCCGCGATTCATCTAATTCCGTAAGCTCAATGTTCTGGATCCCGCGCCAGGGGTGATCTGCCAGTTTCCCAAAAACGGCCAAGGGACGCATCTGTGCTTCCAGTATTGCTGCCGAATTCACCATCTGTTGGTAGCTATGTGGTGATATTTCCAGTGGCTTGCCGAAGCGCGCTTCAGTAATCCCCTCCGGCAGATCGGTCCTTAATTCATCGCGAATGGCGCTGCCTAATAGCACATCGTAGACTTTGAGTCCGGTATCACCAGCAGCCTCGTTTATGCGCTGAACGTAATAGAGCAGGTCGTCCTTCGCAGCAAGCAATGCTTGCTCATTACTCCGTAGGAAAACCGGATTGATAAGAGGAGGACGATAGACAAGGCGGTGCCCGAGCGACTGGGTAACTTCCGTCTTTGATGTCTTATTCGAATGAAGTTCAAGGCAGAATGCTTCGAGTCCGGCAGAGTCGAGCCGTTTTTTCACAACTTCGAGAGCTGCCATTTTTTCTGCGACAAAGAGAACCGAGAGACCTTCATATAATGCGGCTGCAATGATGTTGGTGATGGTCTGCGATTTTCCCGTCCCAGGAGGGCCTTGGATCACCTGCGAAGACTGGCCTCTCAGAACATCCACGACCGCGCTATGCTGAGAAGAATCGGCATCAGTGATTAATAGCGGCTCCGGGCCTTTGAGATTGTCGATCTCATAGTCTTCTGCATACTGGATATTTCCGCTCTCGGCACCAGCAATGAGAGTTCTCAGCACAGGCTGTTGCTCAAGAGATGCATTCGCAGGCCATTGCTGCAGGTCGAGATCCTTGTACATTGCTAGAGTCGAGAACGTAAACAGGCCGATGGTAACATGCCGTCTTAGCCTCCAATCACGTTTACCGGAGATAGCGTTTTCAATGCGGCTGAGATAAGTTCCGAGGAGATTTTCGTCGGCCTCATCGTCCTCCCACGCCGGAAGATTAATAGCCATTCCCTTCAGCAGCTCTGAAACCGCGACATTGACCTCGACGTCCTCATTGCGGCTCTTAATGAAATATAAATAACGCTGTTCAACAAGCACGCGATCCAATGACACTGGTACAAATACGAGTGGGGCTAAACGTTTCCCTTCGCTTTGATCGGATTCGTAGTATTCCAGGAAACCAAATGCGCAAAAGAGGGCATTGAATCCCGCATCTTTTTCGAGCACCCGAGCGGCCTCACGCAATCCGCTGAGCTTTCGTTCAAGGTCTTCAGCGAAGAAGAGAGTTTGGATTTTTGAGTCGTTGTAACGCCGTGCTGTCTTCCCGTTAAACAGAGGAAGTTCGTAATCGGGGCTTAGACCAAGTTCCCGTGCCCGCTTTACTGGTTCCCATGTTGGCTGGAATTCGCTTAATCCGAGTATTGATCGAACACGGTCTCGAAACGCCCTTTCCACCTTATTCCTTTGTCGCACCGAAGGATTGGGGCCAAGTTCTGCCACAGCGGCCTTATATGCCGGATCTTCGCTTTTAGCCCGCCGTAGCTGGTGAAGGAAGATCGGCGTACTCTCGTCTTCGGGCGTCAGTTCCGGGTCAGGCAGTGACGTGAATGAAAGCTCTCTTCCAGTAGCCAGTTTATTAAAGAGGATTTCGGGGATCTCATCTATAACGCGGATGTGGTTACGCGACCGTTCTGAATGCTTGAAACTGATAAGGGGATTACGGTTTGTCAAATCCAACAGCTTTGTTCTGTACTGTTGAATCACTTGCCGCACGAATGCATCGGTAGTCGCCTGGTTGGTTACTGTATGTTGTGCCATTTCGATCAAAGTTGATGATATTCAGAAGACATTCTCGTGCAAACCAATTTAAAACAGAAGCAATTTACGGTGCTTGCTCGCTCATCCTACCTCCTTAAAAGTGCCAACTGTAGATTGCCTTGAAAAAGAAGCATGCCTTCTCTAATTTGTTGATTTAGATTTATCCTTTTTACGCCAAAATTTTCATTTCCGCAAGAAATAGCCTTAAAAGTCCAGCCAGCCGTCTTCTGCCACCTTCTGAACTTCTTGACAATCTGACGTCCCCATCAGCTTGTCCGGAAAAGATATGAATGAAAAAGTGCCAAATTGCATAACAAAGCAGATTGACGAATTAATTAGGAGTTCATTTTTCTGCTTGCCTTCCAATGGTAAGAAGGCCGATCATCTATAATTCCAAACTCCTATACTGAGGTCGCAATGAATAGACTTCTCATCGTGTTACTTGGATTTATCTTGATCGGTGGTAATGCCATTTTGTTCCCAAGATACAGTTCTTCAAATCATTCAAGCTCATCATCTTCCGAGAAAAAGAAACCAATTCACGTTAAAAGCTGCACAAGGAAAATGGCCCATTTCAACAGCATTAAACAGTGGACCTAATTCGAAGAACCAGGAGACGGGATCATGCCATCTGATGCAGAGCAATACAGAAGCCAAATCGACGAATTGCTCAATCTTCCGCAACAATCGTGGCTTTTGGGTGCCGGTATAAGCAGGAATGCAGGAATTCCCCTAATGTACCCTCTTACGGACCGTGTTGAGGAAATGCTCTCAGGCGATCAAAAAAACGACTTTCAAGCTATCAGATCCGATTTGGAGGAATCAGCGCACGTTGAACATGTTTTAAGTCACATCGGTGATCTTATATCTCTTGCCGGAAGAACACTTACTAAAGAAATTACAATAGGCGAATCACGACGTGCGATCGATGCACTTCGAGCATTGCATTCTCATATTCAGGCGCACATCCGAGTCACTATGAGATGGGGTTATGTACCAGCCCAGGGAGAAACAGCAGCCCAAATCGGAACAGCCGAACACCCTATCGTTTCTATAGAAGATCACGTCTCATTTGTTAAAGCTTTGTTCAATGTCAGAAGAGCCGGACTGGAGAGGAGACCGCCTGTCGCATTCTTCACGACCAATTATGACACTTTAATCGAGGACGCCCTGGCAATGTGCCGCGTTCGAGTAACCGACGGATTTTGTGGTGGCGCAATGGCCTATTGGGAACCGGACTTTTGCAGTGCCGATTTAGGACGACCGTTTGATAATGACGGAGGCTGGCAAGCCAAGATTTTCAAACTGCATGGCTCAATCGATTGGTTTGTGAGCAATGAAGATTTTGTCGTAAGGAGACGTGAATATGCCGGATATCCACCTGAGACATCTGGCCGTCTTCTAATTTATCCCCAAGCTACAAAATATCAAGCAACACAGAAGGATCCTTTTGCAAGCCTCTTCGCAGCATTCAGAAATGCGCTAAATAGTAACGAATGCAGTCTGCTGGCGATATGCGGTTACAGCTTTGGAGACGAGCATATCAATGAGGAAATAAAGCGCGCTTTGGAACACCGTGGCAATCAGCTTAACGTTTTGGCATTCGTCAAGCAGCCGGACGATCCTGTTTTGCCAGGAGAACAAGGACTTCCGCCTACCATTGTGGAATGGCTGAAAAGCGAATCAACCTGGAAGGATCGTCTGGTAATAGCCGGTAGTCGCGCTGTTTATCACGGGGATCTGACTCCAAAATGCGCAGTAAATGCAGATTCTCAACACTCTTGGTGGACATTCAACGGAGTGACCAATTTGTTGAGACATGGTCCGGAGGTAATTGCATGAGTCTTTTTCAGGTAATAGCGGATTTGCGTATCGGATCTATTGTCGAGGTGGCAGGCACAGCCATAAAAATCGAGCTTGACGGTAGTATTTCTGAATTGATGAGAACTTTTGGCGGCCGTGTTTACCCCATCGGACAATTCGCGAGCATTCTAAAAATTCATTACGGCCGTAGAATTTTGGTGGCATACGTCCGTCTTCTTCGGATGAGATCCGAAATAGCTCGTGAACAGGGATTGCCAGTTCCTCCTCCATCGGAGGACTCTCGCCTCATCGAAGCGGACTTGTTCGGAGAGGCAATCTGGCATGAGAAATATCAGAATCTTGAGTTCATCAGAGGAGTACGGAACTACCCACTTCCGGGCCAATCAGTGTACCTTACAACACAAGAGGAATTACAAAAGGTCTATGAAGGTGCCGAATATGCCCGAAGTGGCGATTGCAATCCCATGCTGGCGATTGGCTCTTATGTAGGAACACAGGGAGTCACATGCTACGCC
>JAHFUH010000525.1 GCA_023265215.1 Acidobacteriota bacterium | reverse complement strand
ATAAAGGAGACTGTAGCCGAACATGCTGGGAGTGGCCTATCCCTGCCACTCTTCAAGATTAATGCCGGCCCTTTGCAGAATCTTCTGCAGTTTAGGCAACGTGCGTTTCCTTGGGTGGAATTATTTTTGCTCCGCATATTTCAGGGATGGATATGCCATGGGAGATCCGAATTAGAATCCAACCGTCAATCGTCTCAGCCAGTTTCTGCCGACACTCCTCTAAAGTCTTCCCGGCAGCCCATACTCCCGGCAGTTCCCTAACCTCACCATAATACGGATCTTCATCATCGATTATCTCGTAGTGCGCGCACTTTAAAGCAGTGTCGATGTATTCGCGTATCATTTTGCCCTCCGAGCCTTTAGGCCGGATTTTATCATGCAAGTGCCGCCGTCCATGCTTATTAATTTATCTTACTCTGGAAATTCAATTTCCAGAATATTTCGGCCGCTGACAAAAGCTTAATATATATAAAAACTTATCTGTAGATGATGCTGTAGCCGAGCATGCTGGTGGCAGCGCTAGTAAGAGCTTCGAGAGTGCGTATGGCGGCTTTCTTGCTCACGCTGCTGGGGACGAAAAGAATGTCGTCGGGGAGCAGCGATATGTCATCCGCCTTGCGATCATAGATTTTCTTGATGTCGAGGGGAATTTCGGTTCTTCTCGGAGCGCCGGGATTCGAGCGCAAAATCCTGGCGTCTTTGGCCGCGGCCGTCCGCAACAGTCCGCCGGAAAGCGAAATGATCTGCATCACCGAAATGCTCTCCTGGTCGTTCAGTACTACCGAGCCGGGCTTCTGAACGTCCCCCAGCACATAGATGACTTCCGCGCGCGGCACCGTAATAATGTCGTCGGTCTGTACATATATATTCAGCTCGGGATTGCGCGCCTCGATGATCGACCGCAGATTCACCTCGCCTATCATGAACTGGCCCGTGGAATCCAGGGCCGCACCCGGCAGCGGAACCAGTCCGCGGTCCTTCTTGCGCGTGATCTTGACCTTGGAGCTGGCGTCCGGCTTCAATCCGCCGGCCAGCGAAATGACCTCCACCAGCGTCTTCTTCCCCTGCAACTGGATGACCCCGGGAGTCATTACCGATCCCAAAACCGACACCGGCTGGCTTCGGTACTCGACGACACTGACGCTGACCGATGGGTTTTTGTAATATGCCTTCAGAACATCGGTCAGGATCTCTTCCACCTTTTCAATTGCCAGGTTCGCCACGTGAAGACGGCCGACCATCGGCAGGCTGATGAACCCGTCGGGGGTGATGCGCACCTGGTGCTCCACCGTTTCGTTGACATTTTCCGCCTCCGGCATCCGCACCGATATGGTGTCGTGGGGCCCCAGCAGATAAGCCGATTCGACATCGGCAGGAGCCCGGCCGGACGGAACAATGGCTTCCTGGAGTGGAAATGCCGGCGTTGCAAACAATAAAGCCAATATCGCAAAGGAAATGGTTTTCATTGGTTTTTCCCGTTGAGCATCTGCTGCAATTTGAGACCGAGGCTTTCCAGCTTTTCCAGCCTGTCTTTAATATTGAACAGCATGTTTTCGATCCGCCCGGCTCCGTTGCCGCCGGCCTCCGCGTCCGCGTTGAATGCCGCCGAGCGCGTATATTCGGAGACGTTGTTCGCTCCGTTGGTCGTGCTGATATCTTTCAGCGAATCGTATTCTTCCTGGGAGAGGCGAAAACTAACGATTCGCGATCGCCGTCGTCTGTCTGGAATTGTCATATCTTTGGAAGGTCTAGATGCGCTCTCGCCAATTCAGTCCCAGTGGACCACCCGGAGCGCTTGTTCAGATTGGTTTTGTTGAGCGCGTCTCTCAATGCCCGCGTATGCATTACTTATGTACTACAATAGGATTTTTGAAAATGGATCAACAGTATTGCGGAGCGTTTCCCTATAGTGCTACCGCTGTCTTTGGCCGCTGACAAACGCTGACCGACACCGGCAAAACATCTTATTTTTAAAAATAGAAAAAGCCGATATTTGCCGGCGTTCGTCAGCGGCCAACTAATGAAAGGATTAGTAGTTCTAATTATTCAGCAATATTGATATTGGATTGCTTTCGAAGCAGCGATATGTATTAATTAGACATTAGCAATCATCAATTCAATCAGGGAGTTCCTGCGTGATGGAAGATTTCCTTAGCCGAGGAATGCTCCATTGGCTTCGCGTTCCGAGAAAATATGCCGAGGTGCGCTTCAATGAATGGATTCTCGCAGGCGTGCGGCTGCTGCTGAGCGCGTGTTGCTGCTTCGCTATTTTCGGATCCGGCAAAGCTTCGACGCTGCTTCTCATCCTTTACTTCTCATACAGCCTGGCAATAATTTTAGCGCTTCACCTCCGCGTCCGATGGAGCCCGCAGACTCACATCGGCATCCACTTAGCCGATATTTTGTGGGCGGCACACCTCATGCTGCTGATCGAGTCGCCCGTAATGTTTTTTGTATTGTCCGTTTTCGTTGTGGCCAGTGCGGGATTTCGATGGGGCTTCTGGGAATGCTTCTTCACAATGGTGTGCCTGGGCGCGGTGCTAATGGAGGGTGGGGTCATTTACTATTACCAATTCTCATCGGGCCCGCCCAAGCTCTTTTACTACCTCTATCCCGAAACGCTGCACTTTCTTGCGTATGGCCTCATCATCGGGCTCTTATCGGAGGCCAAGGCTGTTCTCGCGAAAGGATACGCCGTCGGCTATTTCGCTGATAATGTCCGCATCCAATACGGCATTACCAAGACTCTCGATATCATGTGCGCTGAAGGAATTTCACTGTTCGGCGCGACCCAGATCCTGGTGGCGATTCGCAATGAAAACAGGGGTGAAGCTTCCCTATTCCGCGCTTCCCGCACGGAATCCCGGATGCACGAGATCGCCGGTTTCAAGCAGGAACAATATTTTTTCCCGGCGCCCGCAACGACCTGGCGCGTCAGGAACTCGATCCGAACAGGGAAGCCGCAATTCAGGCAGTTCCTGCTCGAGGCAGGAAAAATTCAAGAGAATAAGACAACGTGCGCTCTTCCGGATGTTTTTTTGGCCGCACATCCCTTCCGGCTTTTGCTCTCGGCTACGGTCAATCTGAAAGAGGGGTGGAGCGTTCGCATTTTTATAATTGATCCATTGCCCATATTCGGCGGAAATGCAGGGTTGCGCTTCCTTCACGAGTCCGTGCACGCTATGGCGCCGGCATTCGAGGGCATTTTAATCCTGGGCAATATCAAGTCGAGATCGGAAGCCATCGCCGAGGGGCGCATCGCGCGCGAGCTGCACGACGGAGCCATTCAATCGCTTGCAGGCATCACGTTACAAATTGAGGATCTGCGGCTGCGGGCGGGGACGGATTCTTCCCGGTTAGCGGACTCATTGATCCGCGTTCAAAACAGCATCAAAAACGAAATCGCGGCTCTTCGGGAATTCACACAGGATCTGCGCTCGATTGAAATTGAACCCGACCGGTTTCTGTGCCATCTTGCCGGGATGGCGGCAAAATTCCAATGCGACCATGGCATCGAAACCCATTTTGTTTCGGATGCCGAAGAGGTCCACCTGCGGCCGCAAGTCTGCGGCGAACTGGCGCGCATCGTCCAGGAGGCGCTCGTAAACGTGAGGAAGCACAGCTCGGCTGCAAAAGTTCTTGTCCGGCTCGGCCGCCGGGATGGGAATTGGGTTCTCCGCATAATGGACAACGGGCGCGGGTTTGATTTCGCCGGCCGCCTCTCCCATCACGATCTGCAGGCTTCCGGAAAAGGTCCGGCTGTCATCATGGAACGGGCGCGCAGGATCGGCGGCTCGCTTTCCATTGAATCCACCCAGGGAGGCGGGGCCTGCGTAGAGATAATTTTAGCCGCTGACAGACGATGACAAAAAATATGCGTGAAAAGACACGGATAGTTATTGCCGATGACCATGCGATTTTCCGCCACGGCCTGGTTAAGCTGCTGGCCGGCGAATCCGAGCTTCAGATAATCGGCGAAGCAGTCAACGGCGAACAGGCTATCCAACTGGTTGAGAAGCTGCAGCCGGAAATCCTGCTGCTGGACCTCCTGATGCCCAAAGTTTCGGGATTAGGGGTCCTGAAAGCGCTGGCTGATGCTCACAGCAGCGTGCGCGTCATTGTTTTGAGCGGGGCGGCCGATGAAGATCAGATCTTTAAAGTCTTCGAATTGGGAGCGCGCGCCCTTGTGTTGAAAGAATCGGCAGTTTCCATATTGCTGAAATGCATCC
>JAHFUH010000088.1 GCA_023265215.1 Acidobacteriota bacterium | reverse complement strand
CGTCGCGGGATGAAATGCTGACGGAATGGTCGAGATCTCCTGCCGCGATTCGATTACTGGCCTTGACCATCTCCTCCAAAGGATAAATCATGCTGCGCGTGATTAAATAGGTGACTCCCAGAACTACTATGACGCCGGCAACCGCCACCAGCAGGAAGGTAAGCATCATAGAAGTGCGGACTTCGAGGAAGGGATTTTCCGGCACTCCCACAAACAGAATTCCCACGGTTTTTCCCGAATTATCCCGAATAGGCTTGGAGTCGGTCAGGGTTCCAGCTTCCTGCTGGCCCGGCACCCCGCGAATGCTGGTTGCTATCCGCGCGTCGTTCATGAGAATCGAAACGGTTCCCGCGGTATCTTCTTCCTTGCCGCCGAAAACGATAGCATTGATCCGGCTGACCAGTTCGCTGTCGTTATTAAGCAGAATGCCTCCATAAAGCGCGCCGGTTGCCCCGGCTGCTGTGCGGACAGGCGCTGCAGCGACCATGACCATCCCATTGTTGATTTCGTTTGTGCCAGCCTGAGAGAACCGCACGCGAGCCCGTTCAGCCAGGTTGGCGTCTTCCTTGACCAGGGCTTCATGGCTGAATATTTCAGTGTCCGCTACCGCTTTGTTATTCGTAATGGCGCTGTTTACCAGTGCCGCTATGGTAATGGGTGATTCGCCTGCTTTTATGAAAGTGAGGAAGTGCAGCTTATTGGCATCCCGGATTTTCGAAAGCACCTGCGGTAATTGAGATTTGTCCGCCGATTTCAGGGCCAGCGCCAGCTGTTCCGTTTCAGCGGCACCGGCGACAGACTTCCTTATGGACTCAAGCCGCGCAGCATAAACTATTTCCGCGGCCTGCAGCCCTCGGCGAATCTGCTTGCGAGCCTCGTTCAACATCGCCCGGGTTATGATTTTGGAGCCCATGAAAGTGGAGATGGATGTGCCGCAAATTACAATCAGCACAAAGCTGATTGTAATTTTTGCTCGCAAAGAAACATCGCGCAAACGGCTAACTATTTTTGCAAACATGGGCAAGGAGTATTGTGTCGTTTTGCTGGTCAGGGATCAAGCAAGAAGAATTAATCGGGGTCGGGGTTGGTGTCGGAGTCGAAGCAGTCAAAAGCTGCGGGAATCAACCGGTCAGAGGGGCTGAAATTTCAGCATTAGTATCCGGATAGTTGTTGGGCCCTTAAAGCGGACCCCGACCCCGAAACGCGTAGAAGCATTTCGGTTGATCGACGCCACTTCCAAGCTTCCGTGCGGCGATATTGTCCGGGTCATCGATATTTCCAAAGGCGCAGGAGTCGGTGATATCGGCCTTATCACGGAGGAGTTTTACTGACGAGCAGGAACGGCATTGCGCCGTTAAATAATTTCATCCTTTATATACAGCCCGTCCAATACCACCGTGAAGTGGAAAATAGGGCGGTCGACGCGGCGAAGGTAAAGCGGGCAGTGGACCATTCCCGCCGGGACGAAAATCATGGAGCTTTTGGTAATGATCTGCAGTTCGTCTTCGAGATAGATTTCCACAATACCGCCCAGATCGTGGGGATTTGACGCGTCATTGCTGAAAAAACCGATGATCTCATCGTGGTCGTGAGTGTGCGGTTTATCGTCGATGGTCGGGCCGGCTTTAAGATACCAGGAAGTATTCATGTTGATAGCGCCAGGTACGACGTTTTTATCCATCCACAGGATGCGCTGAGCATATTTGGCATAAGCCGGTGCGAACTGCTTGCGCGATTCGGGTTCATGGAGTTCCGTGATGACATAATTGCCGTATTTCGATTCAGCCATTTTCAATAATCCTTTCCTAATGAGTTCATATGTATACGCACATCTTAAGCCCGTTAACCAAATAAATGAAGAACGCGGATCACACGGACCAATGCAGAAACAGTGGGCGCTTTCTACGGGACGGAAGCCGTGGCAATGATCTGATCGAATACTGGTTTCAGATTTTGAAATCTCGGCTCCGGAACTCGAGCGAAAAAGAGAACCCTTGTTTTCTCTGTATAGATCCACGTGAGATATTCGGCCATGTGGATGCCCTGTGGCCCGGGCCCGTAATCGGACACGGCGCTCAAGGCCTGCTTGCCCCCGATTGTCAGCATCCGGGCGCTTTCAGGGCGAACCCGATAATTCTCAAAGGTTAAGCGCTGCAGGAGCTTCTGCAGAATTGCCCCGCGCAGTCGGTTGGGAATCTCATCCGCACTGAGATGATCCGGCTTCAACCAAATGGCAATTTGCGTGTCCGAATTTAATTGGCGCAAATAAACTGTATCGCCCCCGCCGCTGGAATGGAAGTTGGTGCCGAAATACCAGTTCTGAAGACTCACTTCGAAGCCGGTTGAAATATGATGATAGCGGCCGTTCTGCACGTACGAGATATCATTTGATGAATATTGCGGATGGATACCATTGAAAATATCCGTGTGGCTTTCGGAGACCAACGTGCGGACCAGGTCGCTGCAATCCTCATAATCCTTGGCCAACTTGTCGAGTTCTAATGTTGCGGTAGCCATGTCTCCCTTCCGAAGAGAAATCTGACTTATGCTAAACTGCGCAAAAGCCGCAAAAACCCTCGGCATGGCCGGAGTATTGATGGCTTGTCGATACAGCCGGGCAGCCTCATCTAAATTGGCTGTATCCTCGGCGTTCATTCCGGCAGAAATCAGGGCAACGGGGGTTGACAGAGTATTCTCCTGGGCGGAAATCAGCTTCGATAAGGCCGGGAAGAGAACAATGCCGGCTATCAATATGCAAGCCAAGCTTCGGCGCATTCGCGGAAAAAGCATTCCAGGGAGAATGAAAGCTGCAACTATGAGGAAATAAATGGCCGGTACATAGCTGTTAAACGGGAATGCTATTATGTCAGCCACGTTGTGCTCCTTTCCGGCGCCCGCTTGCCGGCTGATTTATAGATTTAGCAAATTGTATATTTGATAATGGTAATACCCCTCAGCCTTTCGAGGCAAGAAAATTGTTGCTGAACCGTAGTTTGATCTTCGAATGACTTTGTAAAATTCCCTGACCGGACGACAGGAAAAGCCGTCTCCATTCCATCCATGGGTAGAGAGAAAACTGATGCGATCCGGATACGACACCGGATCGCCCTCAATGCTCACAGAAAACCTCGACATTGCCGCCTGGAAACGTCATTCTGGCAAAAGAATCTCAACCCCCATGAATTCTCTAAATTGCAGTAGGATGTGATCAATTAATTTCAATATCCTCAAGGTAACGCCGCGACGAGTAAGCGCGACAGGCAGAGCCTTCGTGCTCATGCCGCTGTTCATCTTTGTAGGACCTTTTCCAAGATCGCTGATTCGCAAAGACGCGGTGAGACGTAATCCTTTCTATTTTGTTTATATTGAAATTTGAGATCCCCGGAGGAAGTTACAGGCACAGTACTGAATAGTCCGCTATTCCAGAAAGAGCGTAAAAAGGTTAAAGTATTAGTCTGACAATTAAGGGCATGCGCAAGAATTACTTGGCATTTTGGCGCGAGCGCCGGGCGGGCAGATGCAAGGCGATGCGACGCAGGCGATGCGGTGTCATCGTCGAGGAGCTGCAACGAAGCAGATGCCCGCCCGCCGCCGCGCCCCTTCGGGCTGCGGCCCGTAGGCCCGCTGGTGTTGTTGCTCGCTTCTTACATGCAGCCTGGCATGGCTGGGCCTTCGGACCCAAATCTCGTCGCTCGCGCCTAGCCAGCGGGCCTGGGGGCCGGCAGCAAAATGCCAAGTAATTCTTGCGCATGCCCTAAGGATGGCGTCAAGCGGCATCCCCGGTGGAAAAACAAAAGTAGGATAGGATCTGCTGGAAAGGACAAAAAGCTTCATGACGATAAAGAAGGGGGCCGGGATTATTTTACTGCTTTTGCTTATGAATACGGCTGGGGCATATTCCGAACAATCTGCGACCTACGTCGGTTTGAAAAAGTGCGCACCCTGCCATCCCAACATCTCGAATTCGTGGCAGAATACACGCCATGCAAAAGCTATCGACAGTCTGAAGAAATCGGGGCAGGAAACACTGCCCGCTTGCGTAAAATGCCACGTCACCGGATATGAACTGGATGGAGGATTTATCGATTATGAGCTGACGCCCGAAATGGCTGGAGTGCAATGCGAGGTCTGTCATGGCCCGGGAAGCGAGCATGTCGCGAGTCCGATGACAAAAAAGATCGTCAAAGAATCCGGAGCCGCGTTGTGCAGACAGTGCCATACCCAAGGCCAAGATCCAGGATTCGATTATGCGGTGAAAGCAAAAAACGTGCATGGCAATTGAGCCATTGTATACGAGTCGACGATACTGAAAGGGAAGGAGACGGTTTTATGAAATGCGGGAAATATAAGGTGGCGGCAGGCGCCATTTTATGGATAGCTACGCTCATGATCGGGCTGTCCTTTGCGTCCGATGATTCGACCGGAGAATATCTCAAAGCTACACCCGAGCAATTTGACGCAGGAACGGTTCCAGAGGGCAAAAAAGTTGAAGTTACGACAACCATTCAGAACTTAGGAAAAACGCAGGTTGAAATTACCAATGTGAAAACCAGCTGAGCGTGCACCGAAGCTATGCTTGGAAAGCATACACTGGATCCCAATGAGAAAACCGAACTCAAAGTAAGTTATGCCACGGCTGGGAGTCCCGGGCACTTCGAGAAAAAAGTCACCCTCACGACTA
The DNA here is from genome assembly GCA_023265215.1 of Acidobacteriota bacterium. Classification (GTDB taxonomy): domain Bacteria; phylum Acidobacteriota; class UBA6911; order UBA6911; family UBA6911; genus UBA6911. The sequence continues at coordinate 8,462 of JAHFUH010000088.1, read as the reverse complement.
ACATCCCAGGACACGAAAAGATTGAAATATTTATGATGAAGGGTGAGGTGCTGGAAGCGCCTGGGGCAAAAATCGCGGTTGTCCCGCGAAAAATTGTTCTTGCGGGAGCGGAACGCAGCACCGGTAAAAAACAAACTTTCTCTGTGACCAGCGAGGGATCTCTTCCGCTGGTCATCACCGATATCCGCTCCAAGGACGGCAAAACCGTTTATTATGATGGTTCCAAATCAGGAAATATCACGATCGAGCCCGCTCAGACGAAAACCATTGAGCTTCAGCTGCCGGGCAACAATGGAGAGAAGGAGGAAAGGGAACTCATACTCATACACTCCAATGCCAAGAACGCCGGGGAATCCGGCATTTTCATCATGATTCAATACGGCGAACAATAGACTTGGCGCTTTTGACATACCATTAGATAGATTAGGAATAGGCTCAGCCTACTCCTACGCGCTGCCCGGCCTTCCCCTGTGGAACATGCGCCAACGGAATCTAATGTACCCGCTATGGCCGGGAATACGCAGATATTCCAATAAGCCACTGGACCTCCTTCGCAAGCGAATCGCTGTGGCAGATGCCGAAGGCCTCTTTATTCGCACCTGTCCCGAGAGCAGTTGATGATGCCAGGCCAGCAGACAAGTCAGACCAAAAGCAAAACTGACAATGAGCGCCGTCGCCGCCAGTCCCAGACAATATTTTATTGTCACCATTCGCCATCGCGACACCGGAAGCGCATCGAGAAATAACTGGGTCTTGGCATGATACTCGACGGCAACCAACCGGTGGCAGAGCACCAGGGCCGCTAGCGTTCCGTTTAGCATGACAAACAAGGACAGGCCGGCGAACGGAGATCCGGCTTGTCCTTGAGTCACGGTCATCCCCAGGATCATCAGGCAGCCCAATGCGGAAGTGACGCCGACAATCAGAAATGCCCACCAGTGCTGACGGAGTTCCTTGCGCGGAAGAGTCCCACTCATATTGCCGCTACAGGGTTGCCGACCAGCGAGACAAAGATGTCTTCCAATGACAATTCGCAAACGTCTGCTCCTGCGATACATAGCCGATAGACCGCTTCTGGCGGATGGTTGTGCGCCGGGTCCGTTTTCCGAGCAACTCGATCGTACCTTTGTCCGGTTTGATGATGCCCATGAGGAGTCGAATAGCGGTCGTCTTGCCAGCTCCATTGGCGCCCAGAAATCCATAAATTTCACCTTCTCTTACGCTCAGGTCGAGGCCATCCACGGCGCAGACCTTCCCGAAAGCGCACTTGAGTTCGGAGGCGCGCAACACAACAGGCGATTCAGCCGGCTCTTGTGCGGCAGCGGGCCCCATTTTCGAGGGCATTGTCATTTCCAGCCCCGGTTCAATTACCATGAGGGCATTTTATAGGAAATTGCGCAATAAAGGAGCCGGTATAAATATACCTATGATGCAATATGGTCGATAGGAAAAATAGGTCATGGTTTTTCAAAACCATTCCCCTGTCAGGCCAACCAGCCCTTCCGATCAAAGGCAATATGTAAACTTTCTTGGGTCTTCGTATGTGAATTTTACTACAGGTTGGAACAAAAACGGAAAATTTGCGCAGCCCTTTGCTTTTCAATCGGCTTGCTCCTGCTGGCTGATTGGAACGTGGCTTAATAATCGGAAGCGCATTCCAGTACTGGATTCCGGTCTCTTTCACGCATTGATGGCGATCCGCACCGAGAGGGATCTCGCGAGCCACAACAAGCTTTGGGCATCGTGGGAAGGGTAATCGGCCGCACCTGCACTTGGGAAATGAAATGAAGAACTGGCTTTTTGGGCAACTCACTCGGGTGCTGAAGTAGACCTGTTTTGGCGCGAACGAGGGGAAAACTAGGCGATTGAAACCAAATATCGCAGTGCCCCGCGATTCACTCCCTCTATGACCAATGCCATAAACGATCTTAAATTATCCCATCTGTGGATTCTCTATCCTGGGGATCGTGCCCATTCGCTGGCGCCAAAGGTCAGGGTTTTCCCTTTGGCCGCTTGTGAAGAGTCCCTGGCGGTATGGCTCCTATCCAAAATGGCTGCTTCAAAATAAAATTTCAGGCAACACTTGTGTGAGATTCCATGTGAGGAAAACGCGCAAGATTGTATGAAGTATGCAAAAATCACAAAAAGTTTGCTGCGGGGAACATCCGCCGCTCCAATAAAATACTGAATTCAAGGAAGTGCTGAAGCTCGGTACACTGACTGAAAATCCGTGTGTCGACGGTTCAATCCCTACCCCCCAGGCACCATAGGTATTCCCTAACGAGTCATCTTTATGATTTCAGGATTATGGCTATTATTTACCTAATGAAATAATAGCCTTGGCTATTATTTACACATATGCTAAATAGTCATCAGAGGAAAATGGGATGGAACAACGATATATTCAGCAACTCGTGAAGGCAGATCTCAAATCGAAGATGGTTTTTATTGCCGGACCACGACAGAGCGGGAAGACAACCATTGCCAAAGAGATCCTTCGAGATTGGGAAAGAGGAGCGTACTTCAACCTCGATAATGATTCCGATCGACGCATTGTGCTCAAACAGCAGTGGGGGGAGGGGAAGGAACTGGTGGTTTTTGATGAGCTTCATAAATATGGGAAATGGAAACGATGGTTGAAGGGCGTTTTTGATACTAGACCAGACAAGCAGACGTATCTTGTGACCGGCAGCGCTCGTCTCGATGTATACCGACGAGGTGGGGATTCGATGCTTGGACGTTACCACCTATGGCGGCTTCATCCATTTTCTCTTTCAGAACTGCCGAAATCCGTTCCCAGAAAAGATGCTGTCACGCGATTAATGACGCTGGGCGGTTTTCCGGAACTGCTGCTCTCTGAAAACGAGAGGACTGCCCGCCGTCTGCGGAGGGAGCGGCTGGATCGAGTGTTTCGGGAAGACATACGGGATCTTGAGAATGTCCGGAACTTGTCGCTGGTGCGAATTTTTTTGGATGCCTTGCGCAGCCGTGTCGGCACACCCATTGCATTGGCAACTCTGGCCAATGAATTGGAGATATCTCCGATAACTGCAAAAAGATGGCTTGAACTGCTGGAACGTATGTATGTGGTATTTACTGTATGGCCGCTATCGAAGGGGCTTCCACGCGCGATCCGAAAACCTCCGAAAGTTTATTTTTATGACACAGGGGACATTCTCGGCGATGAGGGTGCTCGTGCCGAGAATCTGGTAGCCTGCGAACTTAAGAAGCTCGCTGAATTCCGCGAAGATTCGGAAGGATATAATGTCGACCTCAAATACATAAGGGATAAAGAAGGAAGAGAAGTCGATTTTGCCTGGATTGAAGATAGTAAGCTTCAGGAGCTCGTAGAGGTGAAGCTTTCGGATGACTCATTACATAAGCCGCTCCTCTATTACGCTCAGAGACTGAATCCGAATAGGGCTACACAAATTGTGTTTAACCTCAAGAGAAGCTTTTCCAAGGCGCGGCTGGATGTGATCTCTCCAATAGAGCGGTTTGGTGATCTGCTGGCTCCTGGCAAGAATAGGCAGACTGAGCCAAAATAGCCGCGAGCAATTGGTTGCCAGGGAACAATGACTCGATGCAGAAAATGATCCTGCTTCCCGACTGCGACGCCGAAATACGCAGAAGGGAGCCGAAATAAAAACAGCCACGGTTCCCTAAAAATATTCCAGGAACCGTGGCTGCAGCTTAACAAGCGGAACTAGCTGGCGCGAACTACGTGAACGGAGCAGCTGATGCAGGGGTCGTAAGCCCTGGCGACGATTGCCAGACGTTGTTCGATGGTGGCATCGTCGGCTCCCGCGCTCAACCCTTGTTTTACGGTGGCGCGCAGTTGATCCTCCGCATTGCTCAGGTTTTGAGCGGTAGGAGTGATAACGTCTGCGGAAGCAATCAAGCCCTTGGCATCCACTTCATAGGAATAGAAGAGAGTGCCGCGGGGGACATCGGTCGCCGCCGCGCCTGAGCAGGCGTGAACCTTGTACGGAACCGGTTGTTCCTGAACGGTTCCGCTTTCGAGCAGTTCGTTGACAATCTTCGTGGCGTGCTCGACCGAGTAAACCATTTCAACAGCCTGGGCGATATTGTTCATCACGATGTTAGTGCAAGGAATTTTGAGAAACTCCTTCATAGCCTGTCCGGCCAGCCCGGAGATCCTGCTCCCGTTCAATGTGAGCCTGGGCAGCGCGCCGACCATATAGGAACGGCTTTCGTACAGGCTATGTTTGGCGTGGGAGTGAGCAACCATGTGTTCGTTGGTTAAGGTCCGGTATTTGCTGACCGGAATCTTGATCCGCTTGGACCCTTCCAGGATTTCCATATTTTCGCCGAAGAAGAAAGCCTCATCTTCCGGGGCGACTGCGGCACACCGAATGGGTTCATTGACGAAATCAGGAATCGGAATAGTTCGCAGGATCTCAACGGCGCGCTTGCAATCCTCAAGGCCTTCCTGGAGCATGCCTCTGAGAACCAAAAGCTCATCCGTTGCCGGAACTCGGCCGAACCCGCCGATGACGTAATTAACCGGATGGACTGCCCGTCCGCCGATAATCTCCTGAATCGCATTTCCCAGTTTTTTGAGGCGCAGGGCCATCTTCACAGCATCGGGGAGCTGTCCCGCGAGGCTTATGACACTGGGATGTCCCAGAATATCGGGCAGTGCCAAAACGAAAACGTGCAGCGCATGGCTTTCGATATTGGCGCCCTGATAGGCCAGGTCGCGCAACCTGCGTGTTTGAGGCGTGACCTGGATCCCCAAGGCATTTTCCAGGGTTTGCAAAGAAGTGATGCTGTGCCCGTGGGAGCAGATCGCGCAAATACGGGACACGATGCCGGTCACGTCTTCGATCGTTCTTCCGCGAACGAGCCCTTCGAAAAGCCGGATGCCTTCGAATACGTCGAGATCGACTTTGCTGACCTCGTTCCCGTCGACAACCACGGTGATTCCGCCGTGTCCTTCGACTCTTGCTAAGTGATCAACTGAAATGGTGCGTGTCATCCTAATCCCCTATTCTCGTTCCTTGTCCAGCACCGGAGCTGCAAAGGTTCTAAGCTTGAGTTTAATCTGGTCCATTGGAAGCTCTTTCTGTTCGAAAATCTTTTCAATCGAGCCCATGTTGGCTTCATCAACAGGGCCGTGGCAACCTATGCAGGCCACGTTGTAACCGGGGCAGCGGGCGCCGCAGCCGGCTACGGTGACGGGACCGGCACAAGGCAATCCGCGCGATACCAGCAGGCAATCGTATTCTTTCATCTTGCATTCAAGGCAGACCGGGTAAGTTGGCAGGAGCGGAACATCGCCGTTGAGCAGACTCGAAACCGCTTTTACAAATGCCTTGCTTTCCATTGGGCAGCCCGGAATAGCCAGATCCACTTTCACGAATTCCGAGAGCGGCTTGTGGGGGCCAATGTCCCATGATTTCGCAGGTCCGTTATTTCCATAAACCTGCTTGATCAGTTCGGGACGCGAGACCTGGGCGTCCATCGCCCCGACTCCGCCGAAGCAGGCGCAACTGCCGCAGGCTACCAGAAGGTCGGAACGGTTGCGGATGTGCTGCAGTTCCTTTTCCTCGCGGGCGTTGGCTACAGATCCTTCTACGAAGGCGATCGCGAGCCGGCTCTCCGTGTCGTTCACGGATGATCCGCCAAGGAAATCCACGATATCGACAGCTCCGACGATGTCCAGGAGTTCATCCTCGCAATTCAGAATGTTGATCTGCTCGCCCCAACAGCCGCTTAATCCATATATTCCAATTTTAGGTTTCATAGGGCGTCCTCATACAATTTCCGGAAGGTTGATCGCATCCCAGTAGGTGAAAACCGGCCCGTGGATGCAGGTGTATTTATAGCCGACACTGCAGTGACCGCACTTGCCCACGCCGCACTTCATGCGTCGTTCGAGGCTCATCAGGATGCGGTCTTTGCGGAAGTTGAGCTTCAGCAGCTCGGCCAGGACGAACTTGTAGACGATCGGCGGGCCTACGACAGCAGCATAGGTTCGGCTGGGATCGAATGTCGCTTTCTTGAACAATGTGGGCAGGAGCCCGACGTGCTGCTTCCATGTTCCCGTGGGATCCCGGTCGACGGTAAGCAGGCAATTGAAATCCTCCACGTCGGCCAGCGACAGCAATTCTTCTCTGAAAAGCATGTCCGCGGGATTACGGGCGCCATACATCAACGTAACGGTTCCGAATTTCTCCCGGTTGTCGAGTGCATACCAGAGGAGCGACCGGAGTGGGGCCATCCCAAGGCCGCCGGCAATGATCAAAAGATCGTTGCCTTCCATCTCCTCGACAGGAAAGCCATTCCCGTAGGGGCCGCGGATCCCAACCATGGCATTTGTGGGAAGCTTGTAAAGCGCCGAAGTTACCCTGCCCGCGCGGCGGATGCAGAGTTCCAGGATTCCTTTGCGCGTGGGGGCCGATGAGATCGAGATCGGCGCCTCGCCGGTTCCAATTACAGAAAGCTCCACGAACTGACCGGGCCTGTGTTCCCAGTTCTGGAGGACGTTGTCGTCAACAAAGCGCAATTGGAAAAGGTAATTGTCCGGCACCATCCGGTGAATTCGGACGATCCGGGCCATGTGTGGCAAATACGGATTTTCCGTTTTTTCAGACGGATTTTGGTGCACTGCTTGCAATTCCATCTCGCTCACCTCGAATAGTTTCAATAACGGATATGATGTTAATTTCAGCCGGGCAGACTTCTACGCATCGGCCGCAACCGATGCAACTTGGCCGGCCATACTCGGCAACGAACCCTCGCTGCTTGTGGTAATAACGGAACTTGATTCTGGAGGAACGCTCTTCGCGGAAGTTCTCGCCGCCCGCAACCAGCGCGTGAGTTTTGAACAGGCAGGAATCCCACGAGCGGATTCTTTGTCCTTTGCGGCTTCCCAACTCCACTTCATCATTGATGTCAAAACAGTAGCAGGTGGGGCAAGCCATGCTGCAGGAACCACAGGACAGGCAGCGATTGCCAATGTCTTCCCAGGCTTTGCTGTGATATTCCATTTCCATGATTTCCGGCAGATCTTCCATCTCCAGTTTGGTCTTGTAGGAAGCGCGGCGGTCTTTCGAACGCCTTTTGTAGGCTGCGAAATCCGCTTCGCCGGGTGTCTGCATGAGGCAGCCGCTCATCACTACAATGTCGTCGCCGCGGCTGGTGCCGACCAGAACTAGGTAGTCGTCCCCAATATCGCTGAGGAAAAGGTCGAAGCCGCTGTCTACGAAATCGGAGTTCATTGAGCCGGCGAAGTGCTTGTCGTCCGGCTCAAAATCCATACCGATAATTGCGGTGTTCTTCCTCCGCGCAATGTAATAAGGATCGGGATACTTGGATTGAGCGAACACCCTGTCGAGGATATTGAGACCATAAATGTCGTAGGGATGAACGCCAAACAGGACCATGGGTTTGGAAGCCATGGCCAGTTGATCCTGGAACCCCTCGACCGGATCAAACGCGATAGTCGTTTCGCGCGGCGGAAGCATGAGCTTCTTCGGCGGCAAGATTGTACGCGTGTACTTCATCTGAACATCCGACCAGAGCGAAGGCTTGTCAAATGCGAAGCCCTTGCCGCGCTTGACCGGGGCATACACCTCCCCGAATGCCGGAAGAACGGAAACGAAGAGATCCAGGTTTTGCTTTGGCATCTTCAATATTTTCATGATTACCTCCTGCCGCCCGTGGCTGCGGTTATTGCCGAAGAAGATTCGGTGGTTAATCTCGCTATCTCCTTCAACAGTCGTTCCGGTTCGACGGGCTTGGCCAGGAAAAGATTGGCCGGCAGCCAGCCTGCCTCGGGATCGACCCGGAATTTAGGCTCGTCCGAATAAATGCTGGATAAAATAATTACGGGAGTGTTGCGCAAAGAAGGGATCCGGCGCATCTCCTGCAGTACAAAAAAGCCTTCGGTTCTTTCCGACATCATGATGTCGAGCAGAACCAGGTCCGGCTGGCCGGTTTTGGCCAGCTGAATTCCGTCCCTGCCGCCGGCTGCGTTCTGGACTTTGTATCCGGAGGCTTCCAGGAGGGCCTGAATTGCTTTTCTAAAGTCACTGTCATCATCGATGATCAGTACTGATTTAGGTTCACTCATCACTTTTCCTTACTCGGGGTCGGGTATCGGTATCGGTATCGGGGCTGAATCTTTAACAACCGACCCCGATACCGATACCGACCCCGACCCCGATAGCGCTTTTGTTTATGCTACTTTCTTCACCTCATGAATCTATGACAAATATCCAATGCCCTGCATTCCATAGGGACTAAATAATTTCTATGATCTATCCCGGCTCCTGGCTTCCGGCTTCTTCTCCCTACTGTTCCATCGTCTCGGCCTCGATCTCGTTTTGCGGCTTGGCTACCGGGAGTCTTATAGTAAAAATGGTGTATTCCCCTTCTTTACTATCGACCTCTATGGAGCCGCCCAACTCATCAACGATTCTTTTGCAGATAAC
>JAHFUH010000524.1 GCA_023265215.1 Acidobacteriota bacterium | reverse complement strand
CCAGGCGCCAGGTGGAGAGCAATCGCAGGACGATGGAACAGGGTTTGATGGCGCCCATCGATATCGTGGAAGCTGAAACCCAGATGGCTCAATTCGAGCAGAACGCCTACACGGCACAGGCAAGCTTGACTGCGTTCGAGAATTCGCTCAAAACACTGATTCTGCCGGATCGCACTTCCCTTCTCTGGTCAAGCAAACTGATTCCAATCACCGAGCCTGATTTGGCCCCCCCCGATATGCTCTTGGATGATGCAATAAGGGATGCGCTTGCCGGCCGGCCGGAATTGGAAGGAGTGAAAATTGCGGCCGAAATAAATAAAACAAACCTCCGCTACTATCGGGATCAGGCAAAGCCCCAGGTAGATCTCGTAGCCAGTTACATGAGTTCCGGGCTTGCAGGATTGGTCCGCACATCCTCAGCTTCCAATCCATTTACCAGCGGCAACGGCGTGATGATTGAGCGGCTGAACGAGCTGTCCGCGCTGCAGAATTTGCCGCCGATCGATTTGAGCTCGATTGGCTCGCTCAGCGGATCCGGCATTCCTGAAGTGCTGATCGGCGGATACCAGCATTCTCTTTCCAACCTCATGGGAGGGGACTTCCCGACAACCCAGGTCAGTCTGCAGATCTCCCTCCCATTGCGAAACCGGACAGCCCACGGAAATATTGAATCCGGCCTTGCGGAAGTCCGGCGTTCTGAAGTGCGCTGCAAGCAGGTCGAGCAGCAGATTGAAGCCGACGTGCGTAATACCATGCAGTCGCTGGCTTCTTTCAGGAATGGGCTGGAGGCCGCACGCACGGCCCGCCGCTCCGCACAGGAGCAGTATGCAAGTGAACAACGCAAATTCAAAGCCGGCACTTCTACATTGTTCCTGGTCCTTCAGCGCCAGACTACTCTTGTGACGGCGCAAATCTCGGAATTGCGAGCGCAAGTGGATCTGGCAAAAGCAACCGCCGAATTCGAGCGCGCCACCGCGCGCATTCTGAAGGCCCACGCTGTAGTGGTGAGATCGTTGAAATAAAGATGGGGGGGGGACAGCTGCCTGTCCCCCTCCCATCTTATCACTCACGAGTAAAATTGGCTTTGAGCCAGAATGTCCTTCCCGGTTCGTTAATGCGCCGCATCTGCACAAAACCCGGCACTGCCCCGCCTGATTTGCTGAGATGCTCGGCATATGTCCGGTCCAGGATGTTATCGATCCCGCCGGTGATCAGAACAATTTTCCTGAGCCGAATTCCTCCATTGAACGAAAAAACCGCGAACCCGGCAGTGCGGCCAATATCCATACCGTTCGCGACTATGTTTCCCGAGCCAATATCGATTCGATTCTGAGCGCCTGTCAGCCGGGCTAACGCGCCAACAGAGAAAATGCGATTGTCATAGTTCATCCCGATCCTTGATTCAAGAGGCGGCTGCTGAGCCAGTGGCTTGCGATCTGAAGTATTATCGCCCCGGACATACGCAAGCGTCGCATCCACCTTGAAATTTTTCATCAGCTCGTAAGCCACATCCGCTTCCCCACCCAGGGTTGTAGCATTTATATTGCGGGTCAGGATGGGCGCCGGGCTCCATTTCATCAAGATGTAATCGTGCACCTTGCCGTAAAAACCTGAGACTGAGCCGGACCATGCGTCCGATTTCCATACCATTCCCATGTCAAACTGCGTGGTCTTTTCCGGCTTGGTGGCCAGGAAAGCGCTTTTGAGTGTGCCGGGGTCCTGCTTCGATCGCTCCCAATAATCCGGCGACCGCTCCGCGTGTCCCATCCCCGCATACAGCGTCGTTCCCTTCCCGAAATCCAACTCGTATCGGATGAATCCACTATTAAGTGTCTTGCTGTCGGTTGCACCCCAGGTGTTGTTTTTCAACGGAGAATTTCCGGAACACATCGAAGCATTGACGCACGTCCTGCTGTCGATCGCTTTGTGCAAGTCAGTACGGAAGCCTCCGATAAACCTGCTGCGGCCAGTCAGGATGCGGGTCGCTTCGCCAAAAAGCCCTTCCTGATTGAAACGCATGTCTTCGCTCCTGGGCGCCGAAAGAAAAGCAGTTGTCGCCAGGCCAGCCGACAAACCCATCCCGTTGCGCAACATATGGACATTGCGCTGGGTGTCGATGCCCAAAACCACAGTGGTCTGTCTGTCTAATGCCAGAGTGACAGCGGCACGCCCTCCGGTTGTCCGCCGGTCGGGATTGTTCGCCATAAACGACGCGCCGGGGGTTCTCAAGCTGTAATTATCCATCACATGATCGATATAGTTGTAATACAGCTGCACTTCCACGCGTTCGACAAGGGACGAGATGAACCACTTGTCCAATTTGACGCTGAAGTTGTCCCGTGCAAACTTGCTTCCATCCATCGTGCGGTCGGCATAGGCGGCATATCCGTTGCTTCTTGCCAGTGATAATTCCAGGTATGTGTTCTCCGCGGGAGTCCAGCCCATCTCGGCGTCCGTGCTCCAGCGCGTATAAAAGGAGTGGACCGCAGTCCCATTGCCGTCCTGGTAATCGTCGGAATGCGAACGCGTGCCGATCGCCTGCACATAACCGTTTGGGATGGCTGCTCGGGCGTCAAATAATTCGTCGCGACGCCCGAAGCTGCCCAGGACTGCATTGCCGCTTAATGCGATCCCCGGTTTCTCGACACGCCTCCTCTCGCGTTCGAAAAGCACAGTGCCTGCCGAAGCGCCCGGACCAAACAGGACTGTTTGAGGACCCTTTAAAACAGTGATGCGCTTGTAAGTCCCGGGGTAAACGTAAGCGGTTGGAGGATCCATGCGCCCTCCGCATCCGCCCAGGATTTGCTGTCCATCGAGCAGGATGTTCAGGCGAGATCCTGCCATCCCTCTGAAGGTCGGATCGCCGTCGGTCCCGCCTTTGCGTATAATGGAAAATCCGGGGAACGCTTTCAGGTAATCAGCGCCGTCATGAGCTGGAATCGGTTGGCGCGGAGCACGCGGATCGGTTTCAACCGCAAGCGGCCGGACCATTTCCGGCGCCGTAATGACCAGCATGCTTTCTTTCTCAAGAACGCTCAGAATAAAATCAACATTTTTCTGTTGCCCCGCCGCAAGCTGAATATCAGTCCGATAGGATGTTTGAAATCCTGCGTAAACCGCGGAGACCTGGTATTTTCCGGCCGGCAGGAAATCAAATAGGTAGCGTCCCTTCTGATCGGACAGAGACGACGCTGAGAAATTGGAATCAACGGAGCGGATCACAACCGAGCCACTCTGCAAAATCCCGCCCTTCTGATCTTTCAAAATTCCGACAATGCGGCCCTGCCCGGCTGAAGATTGAGCGACAGCATTTGAGCTAAACATGGCAAATAAAGCGGTTAATAAAAGCCAACGTGAAAGTATTTGATGCATATGCATCCTCCTCGAGTTCAAGACACACTTCTCGTATAAAAAATGGGGGGCTTGCAATTTTGGCCGAAAGGTTATGCTCGGGGAGGAGGAGTTGGAACGGGCAGATATAACTGGAGCGTAAGAGTGGAATTATGTAGTTTTAAAAACTCGGATTCCTGCTTCGCCCCCTGGATGCTCGCAAAACTAAGCACTCCAAGTTTGGCTGCTCTCTGGAGCGGCTGATCGGGAATGTCCGACGAAACCTGGCAAGTGCAAATTTTGCTTTTCATGCAGCAGGCGCAGTGATTATCCGAAGCATTTGTACGACACATGGGACATGAGCACGTCTGTCTTGCCGCCCGTTTAGCCGGCAGCATGGCAAACATGGAAAGAGCGAAGCTGCCAACAAAAAGAACCGAAATAAGCCGGGCTGTTAAGTGTCTCATCCTTGCCAAAAGAATATTATTATGTTGCTGATTTCAAAAGAAAATATTGCATTAGTATTACACAAAAAAATACGAAAAGTATCAATTGGTGGAATTACCTAAATTGCAGAGGTAGAAATGCGCAAATCCGGCACTTTAGTGCCGGCACTTATGGCACGATAGCTGCTAAATCGGGAAAAATGCGCCGTCAAATATGTTACACTCCGCCCTCGATATGACTGTCAAAACCCATAATTACGATGAGGACAAAATAAAATCGCTTTCGTCGCTGGAGCACATCCGAAAGCGCACCGGGATGTATATCGGCCGCGTGGGTGACGGCTCCGACTACGACGACGGTATTTATATTCTTCTGAAGGAAATTGTGGACAACGCCGTCGACGAGTTCATCATGGGCTATGGCGACAGGATCAAGATCACGCTCGACGGCACGCAGGTCTCC
>JAHFUH010000523.1 GCA_023265215.1 Acidobacteriota bacterium | reverse complement strand
AGCAGCGGATCAAGGCACGGTGTTTTTGGACGAAATCTGCAACATCAACCTTGAAATTCAAGGCAAACTGCTGCGCTTTATTCAGGAACGGGAATTCCTTCCGGTGGGCGGAACCGAAACGAAACACGTGGACATAAGGCTGGTTTTCGCCACCAACCGTGACCTGGAAAAGATGGTGGCGGATGGCACTTTCCGCGAAGATCTTTATTATAGGCTTTACGTCTACCCGATCCAGTTGCCGCCTCTGAGAGAACGGCGGGAAGATATACCGGTATTGGCCTATCACCTTCTTGCAAAGATGCAGGCGCACGAAGAGAAAAAAATCGTATCGATTTCCGATGCTGCACTCGAGTTGCTGGAAAGATACGATTGGCCCGGCAATATCCGTCAACTCGAAAGCACCATCGAAAGAGCAGTTATCTCCTGCGACGGCGATTCCATTGAACCTCATCATCTGCCGATGGCCGTAACCAGGGCCGGGCTTCCTGAATCCTATCCTGTGCCGCAAAACAACCGGGAATTTCTCGCATTAAAGAAAAAATTGCGGGAGCAGGCAATCGGCGAACTGGAGCGTGAGTTTGTCATTGAAGCGCTGCAGAGAAATGACTGGAACGTCACCAAAGCGGCTCTGGATGTCGACATCCAGAGGCCAAACTTCCAGGCATTAATGCGTAAACACGCGATCCGATCCGGCCGCGGCGAATAAAAACAAAAACGCCACGGATCGCACAAATTTCACGAATTTTTTCTGTGAAATGTGTGCAATCCGTGGCGTTTGTTCGTGGGCTCGATTTCGTCGGCGAGCGCGGATGCGCCATACAATTTTCGCAATGCTTCGGTCATGGATGCAGTGTGTACCGCAACAGCCCGGTTTCGTTCTTCTTCGTACACAAAAGTTCCGACCAGGCTTTCTATGTTCCCATCGAAAATCAGGCCGACCAGTTCTCCTGCCCGGTTGACAACGGGAGATCCGGAATTGCCGCCAATGATGTCGCAGGTGCTGACGAAGTTGAACGGAGTGGAAAGATTAATTCGTCCCTGGAACTTAATCCAGCGGTCAGCCAAATCAAACGGCGCGCGCAAACCAAAACTGTAGGCACGGTCATAAAGCCCATAAAACGTCGTAGCCGGGGGCGCCTCGGTCCCGTTCATCGGATACCCTTTCACTTTCCCATAGGCGAGACGTAAAGTGAAATTGGCATCGGGATATTCCGATTTCCCGTACACTGCAAACCGTGCCATGCCCAGCTTTTCACCCGCCGACGTTAATACACTCTGGATATTGTTTTGGCGCCACTCTTCCAGTTCCGTTAACATTGGGCTCACTCTGCGCGCCAGATCAATAGCAGGATCATCCGAAGATATGACGGCGGATTCGCCCCCGTCCACAAGTTTTTTGCGCACATCCGGATCCTGCAGCCTTGTGCCATCGATCACCCGGCCGGCGGCTTGCGCCGGCGTCTGGCCACTCAGGGCTGCTTTGACAAACGGGTCATCGGATCCTAATTCCTGCATTGTTTTCTCAAGGCTATGCGTCAGCAGCGCTTTGTCCAGCTGCGAGTATATAGGCGCCGGCGAAAACAGGCGGAAGCGCAGCGAAGAAAGCTGTGAATCATGATACCCGTCGATGCGATCGCCATCCGGCTTTTTGACCTGCTCCGCGTATTGGACAATGCTCAATGCAATCCTGGCCAGGCGCGCATATCCCAGAGTGCGGAACCGTATTTCCTTGACCCGCTCCAATTCTTTTTTATCGGCCCGAGCTATCTGGTCCCATGCGTCGCCGCACTTTTTTTGAAGCTCCGGATTCCTGGATACGAGGGAACGAAATTCCAATTCCTCCTTGCGGATCCTGGCCATGATTCTCTCGTTCAACAAGCCTTCATACTGACCCGTCTGGGCTTTTATTGAATTCTGAATGGAAAAGATCTGATCGGTCGCCTGACGTAATTGCTCCGGGCCGTGAGAGCCATAACTTATCAAGACCTCAAGCCGTTCGCGAAGCGCTTTAAGATTGGCAGGCAGAATGTCGTCGCGCTGCCGCTCAATCTGGCTCACGGTCTTCATTCGCTGTGTACTGCCGGGATTTCCAGATACGAAAACCAGGTCTCCATCCAAGGCGCCTGCGGAGTTCCATTTCAGATAGTTCGGTGTGTTCGCCGGCTTGTCGTTCTCGTAAACGCGGAAAATAGCCATGTCGAGATCGTATCGGGGAAAAGTAAAATTATCCAAGTCCCCGCCCCAGAAAGCGGTCTGCTGCTCCGGAGCAAAAACCATACGGACGTCCGTGTACTTCTTGTAGCGATAGAGCCAGCGCTCGGCGCTCCCATAAAATGAAACAACATCCGATCGCAATCCGGTCGAGTCCATGCTTTCTTTCTCAATCCGTGCAATTTCAGCCGTGCGGGCTTTGTGAGCTTGCTCCTCATTCATGCCTGTTTTAACTGACTCCGCCACGCGCCGCGTCACATTCTCCATCGAAACCAACTGGTTCAATTCCAAGTCCGGCGATCTCATTTCTTCCGCTGTTGTGTGCGCGTAAAACCCGTCCCGAACATAATTCTTATTTACAGTTGAGACTTTCTGCAGCTGGCCTAGAGCCACGTGGTGATTCGTCAGCACAAGTCCTTTGGGGCTGATGAACGATCCCGATCCGCCGTCGTTGAAGCGCACACTCGAGAGCCGCAGGTGATCCAACCATTCCTGCGTGGGAGTAAAACCATATTGGTCCTTTAATCGCTTTAAAGGAGGATTGTCGTAGGTCCACATCCCTTCTTCCGCTGCCGAAGGGTAAGAACTGCAGAACAGCGCGGCAAAGAAAAAATACAAAATGAAATTTCTCATAACCTATCCTCCGGCAGGCGTGGCAATAAAATAGTATAAAAGAGAGCCGTCGACTACAAGCACCGCCGTCCTGCGAGCCTAATGCCGCATTGGGCGAGAGGCCGACGCTCGCAGGACTTCAATAAAAATAACCGTGCTCGCAGGATCATGATAAGTTATTGCTATTTTCCCGGAGGTTCCACAATGAAAAAAGGAATCAGGAGCCGAAAACATAGAAACCATTTCCATCGCCGCAATGCGCCAGGGAGTTCTCCCGGCACTTTAATGATAGACCCGCAGGCACCGCGCCCCAAAATCAAGGTCACAGCCTACAGCCCGGAATCCAAAATTGAGGACGCGGTCCCCGATGTTGAATCGATCCGGGGCTATTTATCGAAATGGCCTGTCGTTTGGATAAATGTGGAAGGGCTGGGAGATGCAGAAACTATTCGCAAATTGGGGCAGCTCTTTGATCTTCATCGCCTGGCCCTCGAGGATGTCATCAATGTGCACCAACGGCCGAAAGTTGAGATTTATAAAAGCTATTATTTTATTGTAGTCCGGATGGCCGACCTGCGTGACAGGCTCGAAACGCAACAACTCAGCATATTCCTGGGGAAAAATTACGTTCTGACCTTCCAGGAAACTGAATCCAACCGCTTCGATCCAATTCGAGCTCGAATTCACGACAAAGGCGGGCGCATAAGACAATCCGGGGCCGATTATCTGGCTTATGCCATTCTGGACTCCTGCATAGACAACTATTTTCCGGCTCTGGAAAAATACGGAGAGCAGATTGAAACGCTCGAGGACAAGGTCATCCTTCGTCCCGGCAATCAGTTCGTTTCCGAAATTCATGAGATGAAACGCGATCTTCTCATTTTGCGCAGGGCTGTCTGGCCCTTGAGGGAAGCAGTGAATTCCCTGATCCGCGAACCATCGCAGCTCATCACAGATGAAACACGAATTTACATCCGGGACTGTTACGATCACACGATTCAGGTAATCGATCTTCTGGAAAATTATCGAGACATTGCGGGGGATCTTATTGAGGTCTACCTCTCCAGCATCAGCAACCGTATGAACGAAATTATGAAGATCCTCACAATCTTTACCACGATTTTCATTCCGCTGACTTTCATCGCGGGGGTCTACGGCATGAATTTTAAAAATATGCCGGAGCTTAACTGGAAATACGGATACCTGTTTGCCTTGGGAATTATGGCTGCATTGGCTGCAGTTATGCTTATTTATTTCCGGAAAAAAGGCTGGTTGGGCGCATCGAGCAGACTTGGGACCTTCTGAATCTCGTCCAAGATAACCGTCCTGGCCCGGTTACTGCCGGAGATTACATCTCCCAGCCTCTCCGGCGCAGCGAGGTATCTTCGAAAAACCTCGTGATCAAGCAGATCTATATA
>JAHFUH010000522.1 GCA_023265215.1 Acidobacteriota bacterium | reverse complement strand
AGACGCTGTTATATTGCAATTTCTGGACAAAATGCGTGCGAAACGCTTCATGCATGTCTTTTATCACTGCTTGCCGCCGAGACGGCGGCGTTCCCAGGGCTGAATCCCCCAGGAAAGCATGGCTCGCACTTCCGATTGCACACCACCGGCGGGGCAGCAAAACAGTAAAGGCTGTCGACGGAATCACTTTGGAAATCATTTCCCACCTTTGGCCAGCTTGGATCGAGTCTGTTGATAAACAGGCTCAAATCTCTTATTGTAAATAAAAAAATCGAGCAAAATGAGATTTTTCCTCACTGCACGGATTGTGGCATCAAAATCACTCTTGCCCTTTCCTTCTGACGCAGGGTTCTTAATGCGAGCGATACGGTCCTTTAAGCTGCCGGGCTCTGCAATCTGAAAATAGGTATGCCTGTAGAAATCAGCAAGGCTCAATCCAATGAACTGATCAAGAAATTCTTTCCTGCGCAACGCCTGTGCAGCACGGCCTTCAAGCCTTTGAAAATACATTCTTCGAATTAAACCGGATTGTGGGTCCATTGAAAGGACGATCTGGACTAGCCCGCTTTCACCCGGAACATTAACGCCGTGCGCAAATCCGATGACTTCGTTCCCTTTGAAAATTGTATAGATTGTATATGGAGTCCCGTACCCCTCATATAGCGAGTCGAGATCGGATCCAAGCCGTTCGTTTAAAGCGCGATAGAGAGCCCTGCCGTCACTCATCTTCGAAAAATCCCGCAAATCTTCTTTATAGCTCGTCATTTGAGGAAACAGGTATTTAAGATCTTGAACAGGATTGGAAAGCGCGCAGCCGACAGCCGCGCTTGCTGTGGGAAGGCCTGGCCATAACAATACAAACAAATGCAACGCGATGATAAATTCGAGAGATCTTGAAGTTCGCCTCTGCATCTCAATCATGATTTCCGGGTTCAGGGTTCCCGGTTAATATTTTTTAACGCTGAACCCTGAACCCATTAAATCACTTCCTCATCTTTCAATTGTTGTATCTTGTCCCAGTCGTAGCCGCAGATATCCAGCAGCACTTCCTCTGTGTTCTGGCCAAAACAGGGCGCAAAGCCATCCACAATCGCGGGGGTTCCGCTGAATTGGACCGGGCTGCCTACCATCTTGATTGGGCCGAGAGTAGGATGGTTGATTTCCGCAATGTAGCCATTTTGCAGAGCCTGCACATCGTTAGCCAGGTCTGTCGGCTTCAGAACAGGCGAATATGCGATGCCGCCCCCCTTCTCATCCAGAAGCTGCATCCATTCTCCCCGCGTTTTTGTTTTGAAAACTTCTTCGATTATCACCAGGAGTTCTTTAAAATTTTCACGCCTGCGTGCGGCGTCTGAGTACTTTTCATCCTTCTCAAGATGCTGGATGCCGAGAGCATCGCAGAAAGCCGGCCAGAATCTGTCGGCCTGGGGTTCCGAAAGGAGCAGCCACTCCCCATCGGCACATTCGAAATGGTTGGCCATGGGATTCTTCAGGGATCTCCTCGAAGGTCTCGGGATCTGGCGCCCTCTGAGCAGCGCCGTATTGAGGTTGTACGCCTGTAAGTGTATTCCCGATCCGAGGAGTGAAACTTCAACCTGCTGTCCCACACCCTGCCTGTCCCTCGCAACCATAGCGGCCAGTATTCCATAAACCAGTAGAGTGCCTGTCATCTGGTCGAACACGGGTCCACCGATTTGAGCTGGCGGAGCTCCCGGCTCTGCGCCGAGCGCGTACATGATTCCAGAGCGGGCTTGAGCGACGCTGTCGAAGGCGCGCCGATTGCTTTCGGGCCCAGCCAGTCCATAACCGGTGGCAAGGCCGTAAATCAGCTTTGGATTATATTTCTTCAGAGTCTCGAAATCGATCTCGAGTTTTTTGATGGCGGACTGCGTAAAATTGGTGCAGAAGATCTCCGATTTGGAAACCAGTTCGTAAAGCAATTGCTTCCCTTTTTCTTTTTTCAGATCCAGCGTGATGCTCTTTTTATTCCGGTTCGCGGTTTCGAAGAGTATGTTTTCTCCGTTGGGCAGCGTCATGGCAGCGCCAAAAACGGCGGATGTGCCACGGGAAGGATCGCCTTTTACCCGATCCTCTATTTTGATGATTTCGGCGCCCAGGTCGCCCAACATATAGCATGCGGTAGGCGCGCTAAGATATCCGGCGCATTCAATAACGCGTATGCCCTGCAATGGTCCACCACTCATAGTAACCTCATTTACGATTTTAGATTGACGATTTACGATTTAAAAAACTTATATCGTGGCGAAGGTTTTAAACCGTCATTCGAAAATCGTCAATTTTGTTTGATCCAACGGAGCAACTGCAGCTCCTCCGGACTCGGCCGTGGCACTTCCTCAACTGCCGATGCTGTCTTTAATTCCCATCCGCAATGATTTCGAATCTCTTTAACTTTTTCTTCCAGGCTTCGCGCATGAGGATCTGGAAAGCAGGCGACAAGATGCAGCTCATCTTGCGGATATGCCTTTCTAAAAATTCCCATGGTCGACACAACGGTTGTTACCGCATCGCCAAGGCCGGTGACATAAGCAAGCTTGTCCACAAACCTATCTTTCGACTGATCGAGGCATAGGATTGCCTCCCTGGCATTCAGGGCATCATTGACGCCTCCGGAACCGACGAGAAATTTGCCTTTTGAGGTTTTGGTGGAGTTAATGTTCCCGTACCTATCCATCTGGCCTGCACCGAGAATACTCAGGCATTTATTGTTCCCGCCTCCAACAAAAACACCCTGCATCATAATGGTATCGGTCAGCATTTTTGAGCTCCGAACTCCGGCTTCGCTTGCGAGTATGGATTCTCCCGGGACCGGGGTGTAACCGATCTGCCCGTTGCCCGTTCCCAATTCGAATCCGGCCGGCTTCAGCCGGTAATGGGCAAGAAAAGCGGCTGTTGCTGCCAAGCCCGCCCCTGCGAGTATCAGTTTGTGTCCATGCTTATCAACGCTGCTCAATATTTCGCGAGCGAGCGCTATCAGCATCATCTCCCTCGGTTCAAATTCCTGGTCGTCCTGGAGCAAGGGAACCGGCGCCAATTCGCTCTTTACATTTTTGGACTTCTCTTTGATTTCTGCGACTCTGCCGCCAAGTTTATCCAGGTAGTGTTCTTGGTCTTTGCAATCGAGGACCCATTCTCTGATCCATTCATCCAGGGCATGTTCGCTCGCGGAAGCTTCATGAAGAACGTTGAGAAAATCCACATCCCTTTCATAGGGATCGATATCACTGATCCCGGGATTGGTTAGCGAGAATGGATGGAGTCCCAGAGGAGCCGGCGCCACGGCGTTTACTGCATAGGATGGAATTTTCACCAGGGCTGCGTATTTCTTTATGAATTCCGTGGGCACGATCTTTTCGACGGTGACAATGACTCCGCCTTTGCTGGCAAGAGCACCCCATAAATCTTCGCCATAAGGAGCCTGCAATATCGTATTGCCTTCGACGTCGGCAACACATCCGTGAACGATGGAAATGTCGGGCAGAAGAGAGCTCACTAAACCAATTTTTACCCCGGACCCAAAGGGATCGCTCATGCATCGGAAGCTTGCTTCATTGTCTGCCGCGATGCTGCTGCCCAAAACCGATTTAGTGGGCATGAACGGCACGCCGAACGCGCCGGCCATGAGACGCTGCTGGAGAGAGATCAAGGACCAGTTCTCCAGCTCGACCTGCTTGCTTTCATAAGCTGCCTGGACAACTTTGCTTGGCCGCCCGGAAGCGGATATATCCACGCACACCGAGCAGACAATCTTTTTCACCAGCCTGGCATGGATGAGATTGAGGGCGTGTCCAGTTACAGTGCCCTGAATCAGCGTGAAGTCGGGATTCTTACCCCAATGCTGCCGTAGAATTTCGCAGATGGCAGCGCTTGGTCCTCCGATACCCCCGGCAAGATGCAATTTCATCCCGGGCTGCACATAACGTTGCACCGCTTCCTGGAGATTCAACAATTTCCCAGCCATATCCATACCCTTGTTTTAACGCTCAAGCTTACTTTAGTTTGAACAATTTCGCATTAAATACTCTTTCGGGTTCCCGTTCAAAACTCCTTGTTCAATATTCCAGATTTCAAATATTTTTGCTTAGGGTTCGCGCAAGAATAAGTTCACATTCTGGCGCGAGCGCCGGGCGGGCAGATGCAAGGCGCCGTGACGCAGGCGATGTGGTTCATCTCCGAGTCGCGGCAACGCAGCAGATGCCCGCCCGCCGCCGCGCCCCGAAGGGC
>JAHFUH010000521.1 GCA_023265215.1 Acidobacteriota bacterium | reverse complement strand
GAACATGGCTGCATTGATGACCAGTCCGTCATATGCGGATTTTACGGTCTCTTCCTGGATGCTCTTTATTCCGCCCAAACCCTGTTGCCGGAGAGCCCTGTTGTAGCTATCAATCGGGACAGGCGCCGCCCCGGCATATCCGTTCTGGCTGAGAGCGTCCCGTACCCGCTCGAGGCCTTTGCGCGAAAGCACATAACGGAAGTTGCGCTCGCTCGTTCCGGTTCCACCGGAAATCCCCACAAGTTCCTCTCTGTCCAGAAACTCCAGGATTGGCTGGACGATTCCCTGGTAAGGCAGCTTGAGCGTCTGCGCCAGCTTCGCACCGGTCATTTCACCGGAAAAGTAAATGCTCTTGATCGCCAGATCGCTGATCATGCCTGTTCCAAGACCCGATTCGGCAATATTCGTCGGACGTTTGAGTTCCGCATCGATGCTTTTGGTTGCAGCCATTCGAATCTCCTAATAGGATATTGATTGCAGATATAATATATATCGCGGCATGATTCTGCGACATTCAAATGAAGTATTTCTGGAGAGAGCTAGCGTTCTTTCTTTTTTTGGAAGGGTGTATTTGCAGCATTTGTGTCCATAATTCTTTGGGGCTTTGCGTCTTTGCGTTACTCTAGATTAACGCAAAGCCCCAAAGAAGTCCTTAAATTTTGGAGAATGAGATGATATTTGGAGATCGCAACAAGGGGGGGGCAGGTGATCCTCAGGCAAACAAATCAGTTCCGGCAGCGCAGGCGCCGCCAAAGCCGGCTCCTGCCGATACTTATTCCCCACCGACATTGAGTCCGGAGTTAGCCCAGGCATGCCTCACATTTTCCGATCGACTGCTGGCAAGCCTCGAAACGCAGAGCGGCGTTGCGGCTAATACGCCGGAAATGACCGCTCTGTTGACAGAGCGTTTCGAGCAGCTCTATACCCACGCTCAACTTCAATTGACTGAGGATCAAAAGACCCTGTTGCGTACCGCGATCCTCGATGAGGTGATCGGATACGGCGCACTTGGCCCGCTGCTGCGCGACACAGACGTCAGCGAAGTCATGGTTAACGGTCCCCGCTCCATATGGGTTGAGCGTAAGGGCAAACTCGTTCAACTGACCACGCAATTTGGCGACGGCGACCAGTTGATGCGCATCGCGCAACGCATCGTCCGGCCCTTGGGACGCACGGTGGACCGGAAAAAGCCCTATGTGGATGCGCGCCTTCCCGACGGAAGCCGCGTCAATATAATCATTCCGCCCTGCGCACTGCCGGGTCCCACAATTACCATTCGCAAGTTCCCCTCCAAGCGCCTTCAAGTGGAGGACTTGATTCGATTCGGAACCTTGACGAAGAAGATTGCGGACTTTCTGCAGGCATGCATTTGTGCGAGGCTGAATATCATCGTTGCCGGTGGAACAGGTTCAGGCAAGACGACATTGCTTAATGTGCTCTCCTCATTCATTCCCAACGATGAACGCATCGTTACGATTGAAGACTCGGCTGAATTACAGCTCAGCCAGCCGCACGTTGTCGGGATGGAGACCGCGCCAGCCGATATAGACGGGTCCGGGCAAGTCACCATCCGGGATCTGGTTATGAATTCGCTGCGCATGCGCCCGGACCGACTGGTTATCGGCGAAGTGCGCAGCGGGGAAGCGCTCGATCTGCTGCAGGCGATGAATACAGGACACGATGGAAGTTTGGCCACCGTGCACGCCAATACGCCGCGGGACGTCATCTCACGTCTGGAGACGCTGGCGCTTATGTCAGGCCTCAACATACCCGTGGAAGTCATTCGCCGGCAGATCGCCTCGGCCATTGATCTCGTGATTCTGCAGAACCGTCTTAAGGATGGTTCGCGCAAAATTATGCAGATTACGGAAATACAAGGGATGGAGGTGAATACGGTGATTCTTCAGGATATCTTTGCCTATAAGACCTTAGGAGGAGCAGGGAACGAAGGCAAAGGCAATCTGGAGCCAACCGGCATTCGGCCAAAATTCACTCCGCGTCTTGAAGATGCCGGATTCCGTCTGAGCACCGATATCTTTCTCAAATAAAGCCTGTGTATATTTACGATTAATGATTGACGATTTACGATTGGATTCATACATATGTTGTCCAATCGTAAATCGTCAATCGTAAATCGTAAATTCAAGAAGGTCGCCGATTTGTGTGCCGCTGTGCGACAGGGTTCCTTTCGGAAATTCCAGGACACTGTGCGTTCTGAAACTCATGGCTGCCAGCCTGAACGGTGCCAGGCTTTGGTAAAGCCGAAGGACCCGCCCGGCTGAATCCAGATAAACTGCGTCAATTGGAAAGGACATCCCGATGGTGTGAATCCCCTGGCATGGGATAATCCAAAGCCCCTTGCCATCGGTGAATTCGGCTGCCGATCTGCCCAAAAGCCCCTTGAATCTTGCCCACCATGTATCGGCCAGCTCAACTTCTGTGGCAACCCGGGTCTGCTTTGTGAGATTGGTGACGGTATATCCGAGCAATGGTTTCCGCCTAGTGGAACTTCGTCGTGTCCTCGTTGCTCAATATTCGTTTTCGCGTCGGTGTCTGTTGATCGTCCGAACGGCGCCCTATCCCGATGTAGACCTTCAGTTGGGGCCCGTCGCTTCCAAGCTGAATGAGGTCGCCATTCGCCAGGGACGCAACCCCGATCTGGTTTCCATTTACAAATGTGCCGCCGGAGGAATTTAAATCATTTGCCCAGAAGCGGTCGGCAGCCTGTTTGATCATAAGATGGCTTCGCGAAACCATGGGGTAAGTATCGGTCGGGAAGACAAGATCGCAGTTTGGATCCCGGCCGATGCGTATCTCCGTCATGTTGAAGGACCAGCGGGTATTCAGTCCAACCAGCTCAAGAATCAGTTCAAACATTGGTGAATCCCTCCTTCAGTGTTAATTGATTGCACCTATCCTAGCACCAGTGCGGCAATACTGCAAAGATGCGATAAAACTTTTTCAAGTCTTACGGTTTCCGACCTTAATAAATAGAAAATCAGTGGACAATTTCAAGAAAATAACTATGCTTGGTAAACATACCAATACTGGAACTTATGGGGGAGAGTCTATGGATACTACGACCATTATTCGAATTGTCGCCGGCGTGCTTGTTGTTATCATCCTGTTCGTCCTGATTTCGAGAAGGAAAACTCGTAAACCGTAGTATTGCGTAGGGTCCTGCTCAAGCTGCGTCGGTGCGATGGATTTTTCTGGATGTAGGTACGCTCTATGTCCGGCGCATAGGCGGGAGTTCGTCTGCCAAAAGCCAATTTATTTCTCGAAGTAACGCATATGAAGACCTTGGGTAAATATGAGGTCATCGAGGAGATAAACTCCGGCGGTATGGGGCAGATCTTCCGTGCGCGAGACCGGGTTTTGCGCCGCGAAGTCGCGATTAAAACCATCTACACCGGTATGACGGAGCCGGAGATCAAAAACCGGTTTTATAGGGAAGCAAGGTCCTGCGCCGCATTGAACCATCCGAATATTGTGACTGTCTTCGATCTCGGTGAGCAGCAGGGGAATTCCTTTATTGCGATGGAACTGCTCGACGGAGAGGATCTTCGAAAATTCGTCGATCGCAGGGGATCCATGAGCCTGGAGGCAAAAGTCGGCTGCATGGCTGAGATATGCGACGGGCTGGCCAGTGCGCATGATCACGGTATCGTGCACCGGGATATTAAGCCGGGCAACATTTTCATCACCCGGTCGGGAAAGCCCAAAATTCTCGATTTCGGGGTTGCCCGCATTGCCGCCTCAAATTTGACGCAACCGGGGATAGCGCTCGGCACCCCAAGATATATGGCGCCGGAGCAATACCTTGGGATGGATTGCAATGCGCTTTCCGATATCTTCAGCGTGGGCATGGTGTTTTTCGAATTTCTTGCTTACTGCCATCCCTTTGTCGGACTTGCGGATTCCCCGTGGATTTCAAAGGATATTCCTTCCCGGATAGTCAAGGAAGAGGCGCTGCCGCTGCGCAGCCTGAATCCCGCAGTGCCGGAACGGTTGGAAAGAGTGATTGCCCAGGCATTGGCGAAAGATCCTGTGGCGCGCCATCAAAGCTCCAAAGATATGGCCAAGGAACTTAGAAAGGTTTCTTTCGATCTTGCGCGCGAGTGCTCCACGCTTTGGAATGAAATGCTGGATTGCCGGAAGAGAATACTCGATTACAAATCGGTGTTGGGGAAAACGCTCGAAAGTCCCAAAGCACAGTTCGCGCTCAAACAAGCAAACATCGATCCGT
>JAHFUH010000520.1 GCA_023265215.1 Acidobacteriota bacterium | reverse complement strand
GCGATTGGATTGCCGCTCAGGTTTAGAACTGTGAGTGTTTCGTTTGCCTTCAGGTTTTTGAGAAGGCTGCCGTCGATTTTAGTGCGCTGCAGCGACAGCGCCTCCAACTGCGTAAGGGCGGCAAGCCATTCCAACGAGTTGCCGCTTAAATCTATATCGTGGATGTAGAGCCGTTTCAGCGTGGCGCAGCTTTTCAGGTTTGCAGCGCCGGATAATGTAACCTTTCCTCCGCCGATTTCCAGCCATTCCAATTTCGACAGACTCGGGAGGTAGCGCATTGCTTCATCGCTGAGTTCTCCCTCTGCCGCCTCGATCCAGCGCACAAAACCCTGGCTATCCATATGGATAGGGACTCCCAGTTTTTTCAGCGCGGCTGCTGCCTGTTCTTCTTTTTTGTTTTGTTCGCCATAAACCGGGCTGGCGCCCCGGCTGATTACAACGTTGCTGAGGCTGAAGACGGCAAGCACCGCCAATATTAATATTCTTCGCAATACATGCATTATGAATGCCTCCTGGAAGCCCGCACATCATATCTTCTCTGCCGGTTGCGCGCAATGCTTTACCATCAGGGCCGGTATCGGGGTCGCGGTGGAAATAATCGATGCAAAATTTAAATCCAACCCAGGGTGCAATTGGATACTTACTCAAACAATCGTATATCTAAATAGTTTAAGAAAATTTAAGTATATACGGAGAGACGGATGCAATCGGAAGTGCGAGTCATGCTTTCCTGGGGGATTCAGCCCTGGGAACGCAGCCGTCTCGGCGGCAAGCAGTGATAAAAGACATGCATGAAGCGTTTCGTACGCATTTTGTCAAGAAATTGCAATATAACAGCGTCTGCCGGCGAGATGCCGGCGCTCCCAGGGCGCTTCATTTAATTCGTCACATCTATCGGCATGACTCGCACTTCCAATTACACCCCGGAGAGACTGGAAGGATTCCGGATTCCCCGGAGGAAGTGAGTCGGCTGCTTGATGCATACTCGAAGGCGATTCTGGATTCTTCTTCTGACTCCTGACTCCTGGCTCCTGACTTCTGACTTCTGACTTCTAAATCCCCGAGCGCGGCTTGACAGTTTCGAATTCCACCAAGAATCGCGCGCGAGGGGATTTCAAGGGGCAAAGCCCCTATCATTTGTCATTTATCAATTGTAGATTAGGACCGCATGGCTATAGGCTTGTGGTGGTCCAATGACAATTGACCGTTGACAAATTTATTTGTTTATTTCGTTGTATGATCCTGGAACCTTTTTCGTATCTTATTGTGATCGGTCGATGTGTCGGCAGTTTGCTCATGGAGATAAAAATCTTTGACGAGCTTTGACGGCAGGAAAAGAACATCACGCTGGCTGTTGTGGTTGGCTCTGGTAATCGCGGCTCTTCTGGTTCTGCTCATTGTCCGCTTTGGATTTCAAAACTACGGCGAAGACACGCAGCAAACCGGCAGCGATTCCGCCAGTCCGGCCTCGAAAGGTAAATCAGAACCGGCATCGAGTGCGGAATCGGATAGCGACACCGGGGCTGCTGAAAGCAATCCAGTGTCTCTTCCCATCCGTGGCGCCTCCCTCGGCGAAGACAGTGCAATCCCCGTGACATTTAAGGGGGTTGTGCTGAATCGAGCCGGCCGTTCTCCGATCGTCGGCGCTCATGTGAAAATCCTGGCTTTGTCCTCCACTTCAGAGACTATGGAAAAAACGACGGGCGAGGATGGCACCTTCACCGTTGATGCGCCGCCGGCCTATCGATACGAGCTGAATGTGGAAGCCGCGGGATTCAGCTCTTTCAGGGATGATTCGTTTGTCATCACACGCCCGGACTACAGTGTAGAGATACTGCTCAATCGCGCATTTGCACTGAAAGGCCGGGTGCTGGATTTACAGTCGAAAGGGATTCCCGGCGCAATGGTAGGAGTTTTCGGTGAAGGGGGAGAGGGCCCCTTTATGTCCAATCCGACAGACGCTCAGGGCGTGTTCGCCCTTTCTTCTTTGCCAAGAGGCGGACGGTTCCAGCTGGATGCTTACCATGCCGGGTTTGACAGCCTGGGGACGGTGAGCGCCAGAATGCCGTCTGAGGAGGAGATCATACTCCGAATGAAACCGGCTGCCGCGGCGGGATCTCTTGCCGGCATGGTGAGGGATGCAGGGCTCCAGCCGGTTCCCGGCGCCAGAATCTCGATATTAGATACGAATGGAATGCGCAAAGTAACGGAGGTTCAAACGGATCAAAAAGGCGAGTACAGGCTTTCCAGAATCCGTGAAGGGTCTTTCCTGGTGCAATGCGCCGCGGACGGTTTTTCCAGCGACAATTACCAGGCAACGGCCACAATCTCTGCCGGCAAGGAAAGCCGCCTGGATTTCAGCATGAAGGCCGGCAAACAAATCCGGGGCGTCGTCGTCAATCAGAAAGGCGAACCGGTGGCAAATGCAACCCTGTCCTACAGGATTGGAAGCATGCAGCGCGGCGGCAGAAACATGCGAGGCGAGGGAATTATCAATCTCGCACAGCAAGTGATCTCTTCAATGGTCGGACTGCCGGGCTCCAGTATGACGGGAAGCGTCACAACGGACGCTAAGGGCTTGTTCCAGATAGCGGGACTTATGGATGGAACTTACCAGGTTAGCGTTCAACACCGGGATTACCTCGATTTCAGCGCCATGCTGCAGCCCTCCGGCCAGCCGCAGACCCTGGCTCTCGATAGCGCGCTCTCGCTGCGGGGCACAGCCAGTACCTTGCAGGGTGTAGCGATTGAAAAATTTGATTTGGAATTCCAGTCCACGACCAGAGGATTTGCCAAGGACTATTCCTTTACAACCTCCGATGGCCATTTTGAAGTCCGCGGCCTTACGCGCGACAAATACACGGTCGTCCTGAGAGTCTCGAACCGCGAAGGCTACATGGGGACGATCGACCTGCAAGCATCCATGCAGGTTTTTCTGATGACGGGAGAAAAGCCGGACACTGGAGATGCATCAAGAAGCGGGCGAGGCGAAGCACGAGGAGGCGCCCCAGGGCAAGGCGGTCCTTCAATGCGAGGCGGCGGTTTTGGACCTGGCGGTGGCTCCGGACCCGGTGGCGGTTTTGGACCCGGGGGTGGAGCCGGGCCCGGTGGTGGGGGTAGACCAGGTGGTGGTTTTGGGCCTGGTGGGGGACTTGGTCAAGGCGGCGGACGCGGTCGAGGCGGCAACTTCGGAACTCTAACCATCGTCAATGGCAAATAACCCTTTGTCGTCCGGACGACTGCGGATATCAGCGGCATGTCTGTTCATTGCAGCCGTTTTTATCGCCGTTCGTTTGCCTGCTTTTAATCCGGAACAATCGTTTCTGGGACTATCCTCGGACAATGCTATTTATGCCCTGATGGCACAGGACATCCTCACCGAAAGTAAAATCCCGGTGTTCTTTTATGGCCAAAATTATCAGGGACCTCTTACTTCCATTGTCATTGCAGGCATTCAAAAAGTTTTGAATGGGATCGGCTTTGTGCAGATTGTACCTGGCACCGTATTACCTTATGTGATTTCTCCGATCACAATTCCCCTGGCATCCATGCTTATGGTTTTGACCGGCATATTGTGTTTCAGCCTTTTTGCCAGGCATCTTTACGGTAACGCAGCAGCCTTGATTTTTGCCGCTCTCATGTCTGTCGGACACAGCATGCTGGTGACGATCTCGCTGCGTCCTCTCGGGGCTGAAATGGCATTTCTTGTTGGGAGCTGGATCGCGCTTGCGATGGAGCGATGGGTCAGGAAACGGGATCCCGGTTCTCTGCTGCTGGCAGGAGTATGCGCGGGCATCGGCTGTTGGGTGAACGAGATGACGGTGTTCGTTCTGCTCCCTTTTATTTTGTGGATTGCGATCGAAAAAGCTGCGCGCATTCAGGATTGGAAACCATTTTTAAAAAGCCGGTTCCTCCTGTCTGCTCATGCCCCAGGGTTGCGAACGCTGCCATTACGGATCAGGGCATTAGGAGTTTTAATCCATTTATTACTTGCGGTTAACTTGATTGGGGGACTGATCGCCATCTGGCTGGGAGGTTGGAATACCGCCATCCTGGGGATACGCCTCAAGGTGCCCAACGGGCTTAGCCCGATCAAAGTTTCAATTTTTCTGTTTCTGCTGATCCAGTTTATTTGGTGGTGGGCTTCCAGCAACGAGGCAAGAATCGCCTCATTACGTTTTTTCAAAAGGATCTGGCCGGGGCTGGCAGGATTCCTGGCGGGATATTTTCCTGTATGGCTCGGAGGCTGGCT
>JAHFUH010000519.1 GCA_023265215.1 Acidobacteriota bacterium | reverse complement strand
GCAAACATATCTGGTAGTCGTGAATATGTGCCGGCGAGGACGCCGGCGCTCCCAGGCGCTGTTCTTTTTGCCTTTTGAGTTCCACTTCCGTTTGCACCCAGTCTGGGATTGTTTCGGGAGAGGCTCATTGGGTTGTGGCGGCATGTGATATGCCGGCGCAGTCAGAAACGCCCTCCCAACTGGGACCGATTGGGACGGCGGAAAAGAGAAAGGATAGGAAGCATAAGCTGCCTGCCGGTTATGAATTCCGCCAAGTCGGCGCCTCCTAAACTTCAGATATCCGTCCTGGCCGATTTGTCGAAATCGCTGCTATTTTAAGACGGATTTGAGGCTTAAGATAGAGATTTTACACACACCTGTAGTGCGTCGTTTTTTTGCGGACCACAACTTGCCTGCGTTTTTGCTGCCTTGCTAAAAACGTTTCAAGATTTGCATCTAGAATCTATCACTTGAGTTATAATTATGAGGGAGGTTCTTATGACTCTTGCCGAACAAATTCAAAAACAACTCGGAGCGCTCCCGCCCGAAAAGCAGAGCGAAGTGCTGGATTTTGTCACATTCCTGCAGGAAAGAATACGTTCCGAGGATTCGGGTTTTAAGGATTCGCAACGCCGGGAACGTCTGAGAAAAGCCTTCGAGACACTAGTCGAATTGGGAACATTCGCTGATATTAGCGACCCTGTGGATTGGCAGCGGCAAATGCGCAAAGACCGGCCGCTTCCAGGACGAGAAGCATGATCGCCGTCAAACAATCTCGCCCACAGATTGATCTTCCAAGCCAGACTCCAACCGGTGCCGACATCCCCGCGCAGTTCGAGGGTTTTCTTTGCGGCGGCGAAGAGATCAGGCGTGTTGCGCAAATTAATCTGATTCGGATGATCGCAGGTGAGATGCACCACAATTACTTGATCCACCGGACTGGCAAAAACCTCGCGAGTGAAATTGATGCCGCCAAGTTATATGAGCCCTTGGCAATGGCGGTTTCCAGATCGAGTTCGCGTCTGTAATCCCTGGCTTCGATGTGGCCGGGAAACTCCAGCTTGAGATCGCCAACGGGTTCGTATGGCATCTGTTTGATCGGGTGGGCCATCATCTTAGCCCCTATCCAATCGTTTGCTTCTTTGTATCTGCCCTTGAAGATCAGCAGCCGCGCTTCGGGCAAAGCCTGCAGAGATTCATGATTATTCGGATCGTAGGGGGTGCCGGCATACAAAGTGTCTTCGTTAAGTTGCAGTCGCTCACTAGAGATCCATCCGGAAAGCCGTTTTTTGCAAATATCGACATTGAGAACAAAGGACTTCTGGTCCGTGAAATCGAGAAAAAGAGGGTTTCCGGATGAGTCTCTAGGATGCAGCCAGAGGCAAAGTTGTAGGCAATCACTCTATGCGTGCGCCCGGAAAAGGGATCAGGCTTGACCAAAAGCTTCAGCTTGTATAGTGTGACGCTGCGCTATACACTATAAACGGATGAAACAGTGATTGAGAAGATCAAGCATAAAGGCTTACGGCAACTGTACGAGAAAAGCGACCGCAGCGGAATCCGGCCCGATCTTGTGGAAAAGATCCAAAAGATACTCTCGGCGCTCGACGCGGCAAGCGGCCCGCAAGATATGGTTTTGCCCATGTTCCGCTTTCATCCGTTGGCAGGCGACCGGCGCGGCACTTATTCCGTGACAGTCTCGGCCAACTGGCGCGTTACTTTCCACTTTCACGAAGGGGATGTGTACGACGTGGATTTGGAGGACTATCACTAAGGCATTAGAGCATCAAAACACAGGAGTACGAAACATGCCGATGAAGAATCCTAACCATCCCGGCGATCTTATCCGGGATTGCCTCGACGAGCTGAAGGTCAATGTGACCGAAGGTGCCAAAGCGCTCGGCGTGACGCGCTCGGCCTTGTCGCGGCTTATCAACCGCAGAGCGGGCGTTTCCGCCGAAATGGCCATAAGGCTTGAAAAGGCTATCGGCAGCACAGCGGGATTTTGGCTTCGCTTGCAACTGAACTACGACCTTGCACAAATTCAATCGCGCGCGGGGAAGATTCACGCGCGGCGGCTGGGCACTCCAGCACAGCTTGCTTTATAAAAATCAAAATGTTGGTTTAGATTTGTACGCCAATATTGACCGAATCCGGCCATTCATTATTTCCTCTGATTCTCTGAATTCTCAAACAATGGGTACAATGGCTGTCAACATTTCATGCCTATGGAAACCTCTAACTGATGAGCTCGGATAGTCCGAGGAATAAGGCCTCCAGGAGCCTGCCCGAGTATTAGGAGGGGCCGCGTTCCTGGCTTCGCGCGGGCAGATGCAAGGTGCCGCGACGCAGGCGATGCGGGGACATCGTCGAGGAGCGGCAACGAAGCAGATGCCCGCGCAAAGCCGGAACCCGAAGGGCGCATGGGGATTGTAGGACGATCGCCGCGTTGCTCGTCGTCAACGATGTCCCCGCATCGCCTTCTCCTCCCGCCTTGCGCTCGCCCTGCAAGCCCCATGCGCGCGACCCCTCCTAATACTCGGACGGGCTCCTAGTCTTTATGATGAAGATAATTTTGTATTGTTTTTCTCGAGAAGGGCTAACGATTCGGGTTCGCTTGCTTGTCTGACTTTCTTCCCGTACAAAACATAAATCCAGGATAGAATGCTCGGCATACACGTGATTATTATTATCTTGCCTGCTTCATTTCTTGGCAAATTGTCCGGAGAAATTGCATACGTCCAGAGCGCATAAACAGTAAAGGGTATTATGAGCACAAGGGCGCTCATAGCAATACGCTTCAGGAACATTGATTTATTTCGTTTGAATATGCAGACGAATGCAACTACCGGACCCAAGAGCATTATGAGTTTTAAGGTTGCGATAATTCCCTCTAACAGTAGGGGCGGTTCCGGAAGTAATTCGATTCTCATATCTGCCCGTTTATGAGTTAGCCCAAAAGATGCTTAAATTCTATAACATAGTTTTCTCAGCAGAATTAATAATTCCCAAGCAGACCTCGTCGGCGTCGATCAATGCTACCAGGAGCAGGATACGCCCTGCCGGAAAATCATATATTTGGACGAAGATTCCATTATCGCATCGCCTGCAAGATCAAGATCATTCGCTCCGGTCAGGTTGAGAGTCAGGATCGCCTTAATGATGACTCCGCTCAGCTGTCCGAGTGCCGTGCATTTGCTCAATCCTTTCTATCGGCTAAGTTAGTGTACTTGCTTGGCGTCGGACATCAGGTCCAGTAGGCCGTTGACGATGGCACTCTCCGCATAACCCGGCTTGCAGCGCGATGACAGAACTTCAAAGGTTTGCTGGCCGAACGCGGAGTCATCCGGAATATATCCGGAATTGCCGCTGCCATTCGCCATCGATACAAAGATGGATCTGCCAACGGGAGACTCTCTTTTAAATCTCATGGCGATCATGTTGTAGATTTCCGCATTGCAGCCGCCAATCGCAATGTCGTCGATCATCAAGAGACTCAGCCGGAGATTTACATCGGCTCCGTCCTTGTACTGGGCATCAACCGCCGCTCGCCCTTGGCCGATTCTGTCGCGGCCGGGGAAACTGATCATCTTCTGAGACGCCGCTATTTTGCCGCCTGTCGCCATGCGATTCGGATCCATTTCGCGCATTGCACGCTTGACTTCTTCACCCAGAAACTGGCCCATAGACTTGATCATCATCTTCTGCTGGTCCAGCAGCTTTTTGACCGTGGGATCCTGCTTGTTCAGGCCCTGTCCTCCGGGAGGCATGGCATTGCTGATGTCCTGTCCACGCGTGGCGTAATCCTTGATGCGTATATCGCGCAAATCGAATGTCTGCTGGAAGTAGATTGGATTCTGGTCGCCCTGAGCTCCGGCGGAGAAAAGCGCCACGATCTTGTCATCAAAGGAGTCCTCGATATATCTTTCAGCTTCGCCGGGAAAATCGCCGCTGAGCATGTCGGTGTTACCTGTGACCACCGCGTGGCAGGCGTAGTTGAAATAGACCGCAATCGGCTCGCCCTTGAGCGATTCGAATTTGATTACAGCCACGGTCTTGTCCGACGGACCATCATAATTGGCGCCCTCCCACCACTTGTTGGTCTTGCGGTCGATGATGTTGCGCTGGATATTGACGTAGGAAACGCCTGTTCCGTAACCGATGCGGGCGGGCTGGAGCTTATCCTTGGCTGCCTTTATAACATTGAATATCTGATCGGCTGATCCTCCGGAAGCGCTATGGGTGTGGGTCGGATTCATGATCAGATTTTGGGCGGGGA